>SHUY01000083.1 GCA_009694435.1 Acidimicrobiia bacterium
ATAAGTGGAAAAGTAAGTCACGCGCTTTTGAGCCCTTCGTTGGCGTATTTCTTGTTGGTTATCGGTTTGGCGTTGATTGTGTTCGAATTCTTTGCCGCCAGCATTGGTTTTGCGGCCCTAGTAGGAGCGGGGGCAGTGATTGGTGCCGCTTACGGGTTCGATGTACTACCAGTCAACCTTTGGGCGGTAGGGCTACTGCTATTTTCCGCGTTGGCGTTTGCGGTTGATGCCCAAGTGGGAGGGCTCGGAGTTTGGACGGGAGCGGGCGCAGTAACCCTGATCGGTGGTTCTATTTTCCTCTACGGGGGTGACTCTCAACTCCGACCGGCTTGGTGGTTGCTCGTCTTGATAATTGCCGGAGTAGGGGTATTTTATGTATTCGCTATTCCCCCGTTTTTACGGGCTCGTTTTTCTTCGCCCACCGTCGGGCGAGAGGCGCTCATTGGCGAGATGGGGGCCGCGTTAACCGAGGTGAATCCCGAAGGGGTAGTTGAGGTTCGTGATGCTCGTTGGCGCGCAATAACCAATCGAGCCACACCCGTTACAGTCGGCGACCGAATTCGAGTGACGGCGGTGTTGGGATTCGTTCTAGAGGTTGAGCCCGAAGAGGGTGGGGCCCAGGATTACCGCGAGAAGCGTTCCCGGCGCAAAGCAAAATAAATAGATTTCCTCTTTACGAAACTGCTCACAGGCACTACTTTTCGAGAACTAGTTAAAGGAATATCTAGGGGGGATAATGATTACCAGTAATTTCGTAGTTCCTGAAGAGGGTTGGCAAATCGATGCTGCGTGTCGAGGGTCGGTGGCTGAACTTTTCTTTGCCCCCACAACTTTTGAATCACCTCGCGCCCGAACTATTCGTGAAACCGCGGCGAAAAAAATCTGCGCGGTCTGCCCAGTTATCGAGTCATGCTCAGTGCACGCCATTAGTGTCAACGAACCCCACGGGATCTGGGGGGGCATGAACGAGTCGGAGCGACGAATCCTTGCTTCTCGGCAAAGCCGAGTTAGTTAGTTGTCAGCCCGCTTCTAGGGCCAGCTACTCGTAAATCACCTCGGCGTCGGGTTACCCCGCTGTGGTCGAGCCAGTTCATTATCGGAAGTATGAATTTACGCGACGACCCGAGCAGGTCGCGAACATTAGCGATGGATAGTTCACCAGTTTTTTCTAGCGCGTTTATTATTATCCGCTGGGCATCGGCAAGGGCCTCGGCACTAAATATGATTCCGTCGAGATCAACGAGTTTTTTAGTTCCTAAAAGAGTTTTAACCAGTTCGGGGTCAGCACCTAATTGGGTGGGGGTGGGTGGAGAAAACGGTTTGGCCGATAGCGCTTTTATAAGTTGCTGCGCTTCTAACGACAATGTCTCGGTTGAATACGAAGCGCTATGAACGCGGCCTTGAGTAATCGTGAGATCAGAAAAACTAGTGATTGCGGCCCGCAACTGGTCTACGGTTAGGTTGAGTTTTGTTGCTAAAGCAGCAAGTTCTATCCCGGTACCATGAGGAGACTCTTGGTGGTAGATATTTACTAATTCGCCCATCTGATTTTTAAGTTGGGTCATAACCGACCGGACAACTACCCATTGGCCAACCGCCACCGCGAGGTTTTGCGTAACGAGTGAGTTGATCATTTCTTTTGCCGCCAACTGACCACAACCCGTGAGCCCAACTAAATCGTCGGCGGCAAGCCACGGATGAGTTGACAGCACTCGTTCGGCAAACGGGCGTTCTAAGTGGCTGGCGGCCTCGCTGATCTTGGTGGTGGGGTCTAAATCAAGGATTTCGGCGCCGGCGATTGTGCGGGCGGTACCCGAGTCGCGCACGATTGCCCGATCCCCAATAGCCAGCGGGATCGCGACCGGAAGAGTGATGCGGGCCCAGCGGGCGTTCTTGTCAATTAATCGGTAGTCGACTTCGTACTCACCCGTACCTAGGTAAAGTGTCAAACGTCCTTTTGGGCTAAGAGGCGAATTAGGGGGCCGAGAAATTAGTTCAACATCAATTACGCGTGGGCGAATCCACTGCTTGTCAGCAACCAGTGCATCGCCGCGACTCAGCGTCTGATGACTCACCCCACCAATATTTATAGCCACTCTTGCCCCTGGGCTAACGCGCGAACTCTCTACCTTCGCGCATTCAATTTTTCGAATGCGGGCGCTTTGCGGTGGTGTTCCCACTTCTATTTCTGAATCGAGTTCAAGGTCGCCCCGAGTAAGAGTCCCGGTGACTACGGTCCCCGCGCCTTGAGCCGAAAATACTCGGTCAATCCAGAGTCGGGGACGAAACCAGTCGAGCGGTGGGGGAGCATTGCGTACTGCGACATCAAGAGCACGGCGAAGATCAGCGATACCGCGTCCAGTTATTGAATCGCACCAAACTATGGGCGCGTCACGCAGGGGTGAGTGTTTAAACCGAGATTGAATTTCTTTCTCCGTACTCAGCGCAGTCGCTTCATCTGCACTGTCGACTTTGGTCAAGGCCACTACTGCGTAACTGATACCTAGTAGTTCTAAAACTTGAAGGTGCTCTTCACTTTGAGCCATCCAACCCTCGGTGGCGGATACGACTAGCAGCGCAATATCTACTCCGCTCACTCCGGCCAGCATATTTTTGAGGAAGCGAATATGGCCCGGGACATCAACGAATCCAATTTCTTGTCCCGAGTCGAGCACGCAAAAGCCAAACCCAATATCTATAGTCATACCCCGTCGTTTTTCTTGCTCCCAGCGGTCGGGGTCGGTACCGGTAAGGGCCAATACCAGAGACGATTTTCCGTGGTCTACGTGCCCAGCAGTGGCGATAGTTCTCATGATCGTTTTGCCCTAAAAGTCGGGGGCGAAGTTTCCTTAGCGGGTTGAGGCGCGCGTGAGCGTCTGCGCTAAGTGTTCGTCATCGCTTGGGTCGACAGTGCGCAGATCGCAAATTACGCCGTCATCACCAACTCGTGCCACCACCGATTCGGCGCGCAGATGAGCCGCCCGCCGTTCGCTTTCTTTGCCCGTCCCCTCTAGCGCCACTCCGATTGACGGAATCGTTAACCCGGGCAGCGATCCACCACCACCCACGGCTTCGGTGTCAATTACTTTGGCGCCGTCAACTTGAGTCGCTATTTTTTCCGCCCGCACCCGCAACTCTTCGACTGAAATCGTAGCCATGCGCCAAAGAGGAAGTGCTCGAGCTTCGCCGGCTAGATAAGTAAGGGCAACTTGTTGAAGGAGAGCCAAAGTAATTTTGTCGGCTCGCATGGCGCGCGCGAGCGGATGGCTAGCAATTTGGGTGATTAATGAAGTACTCCCGACTATCACTCCCGATTGGGGCCCACCTAGTAATTTGTCGCCCGAAAAAGTGACTACCCCGGCGCCCGCATTGATAGCTTGGCGAACTCCCGGTTCGTCGGCGAGCCAACTGGGTCGATGCTCAAGCCACGGCGTAGTCGAGTCGAGTAGCCCCGATCCGGCATCAACCACCACGGTTGGTCCGAGCGTCGCCAACTCTTCAACCGAAGTGGCTTCAGTAAAACCAATCATGCGGTAATTGGACGAATGGACCTTAAGGACGAGAGCGGTCGATTCACTAATTTTTGTGGAGTAATCGGCGAGACGAGTTTTATTGGTGGTTCCGACTTCAACTAACTGGCAGCCGGATTCCTCCATTATCTCGGGAACTCTAAATCCACCACCAATTTCCACCAGTTCACCTCGAGAGACCACTACTTCACGCCCGCGGGCCAAAGCGCCCAAGACGAGAAGTACGGCGGCGGCGTTGTTGTTGACAACGATGCCCGCTTCGGCTCCACACGCGCGGGCCAAGAGTTGACCGGCGTGAGCGTGGCGCGAACCACGCGATCCATCGGCTACTTCGTATTCCAAGTTGGAGTACCCCGTCGCTACCGCTCGTACGGCGGAAAATGTTTCCGCGCCTAGTGGGGCTCGGCCTAGGTTGGTATGAATTAAAACTCCGGTCGCATTGATTAGTGGTCGCAGTAAGGCGGCAGCGATGGACTGAGCGTTCGCGTCGGCTACTTCAACTAAATCATTAAATTCGATTGGCTGATCTCTTGGTCCGACCTGGTCGCGAGCGTCGTCTACCGCTTGGCGGGCACACTGGACTAAAAGCGTGCGGGGTAAGTCGTCATCTTTCATGGCCGCGACTACTTGTTCAATTGACGGAAGATCACGCCGGGGGTCCACGGATTAAGCGTAGAGCGTGGCCGACAGTGTGGTTAAGGGGTGGCGCGCTTTGGGGAGGCCGCGTCGGCCATGATTTCGAGGATTCGAGCCGTGCAGCCGGCCATCTCCAACGGGGGTAATAAGTCGGTGGCGACTAGGCGAGCCAGTTCGTGAAACGCGGTGGCGGCGGGCGCACCGAGGTCGCTCTGGGCCGCGGGACGACCCTCGTCGCTGCCTTGTGAAACTGCCGGTTCAAGGGGGATCTGCATAATTAGGGGCGCGTCTATTTCGGCGGCCAAAGTCGCCCCACCCCCTTGGCCGAACAACTCGTAACTTTCGCCGGTTGGAGCAACAAAAGCCGACATATTTTCCACTACCCCTACTACTTTCATATGCGATCGGCGAGCCATGTCGGCCACTCGGGCGGCAACTTTTTGTGCGGCTTTGGCCGGTGTGGTCACGACCAGCATCTCCGCTTGCGGGAGCATTCGGGCTAATGCCATTTGAATGTCACCCGTACCCGGGGGCATGTCGATAAGTAGATAATCAAGTTCGCCCCAACGCACATCGGTCAGAAATTGTTCGAGCGCTCGAGTGAGGATAAGTCCCCGCCACATGAGGGCACTAGTTTCGTCTTCAACTAAAAACCCCATCGAAGTAACTTCTAAACCACCGTCAGGACTATCGGGATCTAATCGGTTGGGGACAGAAATATGGTTGGGAGTTATTTTCCCGTCGGTGCCAGAAAGGCGATCGTTTATTCCTAACATGCGCGGAATACTGAACCCCCAGATGTCGGCGTCTAGTACGCCAACTTTTAGTCCACGAGCCGCAAGAGCGTAAGCCAAGTTAACTGTTACCGAAGACTTACCCACCCCACCTTTACCGCTAGCAATAGCCAGTACGCGTGTAGTGGCCGACACCTCGGTCGGGGCCGCGTTCTCGCGGGCTTGAAAACGAGCGCGTTCCATGGCGTTAGTTTTTTGTTCCGCGGTCATCTCCCCGTATTTAACAATTACCTCGCTAACGCCTGGGAGCCCTTCTATTTTTGATTCGACTTCGCGTTTTATTTGGTAACGCAACGGGCACGCGGCGGTAGTAAGGGCTATCTCAACCGTCACCACGCCTAAGTCAGAAATTAAAAGTTCACTCACCATCCCCAACTCAGTGATGCTGACTTTTAGTTCGGGGTCAATCACCCCGTTGAGCACTCCTTGGACCGCTTCAACGGTGAGGGGGGTGCTTGAACCGGTGCGGGCAAAATTTTCGTCTCCGGGCTCGTTCGTGCTCATGGCCTGCTCCTGTTGGCGGATTCGTTGGGAGGCTGATCTAATCGTCAGAACTCCCAATAAAAAACAATACCAACATTGTAAATATTTCCCACCCCGAGTACCCTTGCTGGGTATGGAGTTAGCAACGCTTAAAGCCTTGGCCGACGACACTCGTTACTCCGTATACCGCGAACTGACGAATTCCTCAGCGCCGCTTTCGGCCCAAGAATTAGCCGATCGGCTGGGCGTGCACGCTAATACCGTTCGTATGCATCTTGACCGCTTGCGGGCGGTGGGGCTGGTTGAAGTTGAGTCGGTACACCGAGGCACGGTGGGTCGACCCCAGCACAGTTTCTCGGCCGCGGTCGCCCCAACCGAAGCCGACACTGCGGCCACGAGCGCGACTTTGCTCGCGGGCTTACTCGGAACTTTGGCCGAGCGCACCGGCGCGACCAAGAGTGAAGCAATTAGCACCGGGAGGTCTTGGGGGCGTGAAGTGGCGGCCCAGTCTCAAGGGCGAGGGTGCCTGCCAGTACTGGATATCGAGTTAAGCGATTTGGGTTTTTCTCCTGAAGTCGGTCGCGGCGACGGAACTTCCGAAGGGGGAGTTCGCATCGAGTTTCTTCAGTGCCCGTTTCGTGAATTGGCCGAGGCCTACCCCGAATTGATCTGCAACTTGCACCGCGGCCTTTGCGAGGGTGTGGTTGACTTCGTCGGCGGGGGAAGGGTTTTGGAGTTTTCGACGTTGTACGATCCAGAACCTTGTCACGTCACCGTCGCGACCGCAACGAAGTAATATTTTGTTATACTGAAGTCTATAAGCAATTCTTAGCAGGAGGGTTTTATGCAATTTGCAGTCACTGATGCCGGGCAAGTTTTTAATGTCTCTTCGACCGCGGCGAGCAAGGTAAAAGACCTCATTGCCAGCGAAGAGTCGAACGGCGATCTTGTGTTGCGCGTAGCAGTGCGCCCAGGTGGTTGTTCAGGGTTCAGCTACGAGATGTTCTTTGATACTGATGTCGCCGAAGACGATCTCCGCTACGACCAAGCCGGCGTTTCGGTAGTTTTAGACCCCGCCAGCCAAGCGATGTTAAAGGGTGCGACTTTGGAATACAGCGATGGCCTACAAGGAGCCGGGTTCTCTATTACCAACCCCAACGCCGAGCGTAGTTGCGGTTGCGGGAAGTCTTTCTCGTAAAATCTCGACAATTCTAGTTACGAAAACTCACGCCGGCTGTTTGCGGTTAGTTTGACTGCAGCGCATTTAGTTGCTTGACCATTTCTTCTCGCCCAAACGCTCCGTCGAGTCGGCCAACAACAGTTCCCGCACCATCAACGGTAAAAAACCAAGGTTCAGATTCGATCCCCCACGCTTCAACCGTAGGGGAGAGTCCAACTCCGCGATTCGATTTGTAAATCTCTACGTGAACAAAAGTTATTTCGGGATACTTTTTGTAAATCTTTAACAACTCATTGAGTACCGGGCCACAGTATTGCGACTGACAAAGAGCTGGAGTCGCGAATAAAACCGCTACCGGTTTGCCGGTTCCGATAACAGTGTCGAGCGAAGTTTTGTGCAAAGCGCACGGCGGTTCTCGAGTGCAGATCGGGTTGACGCCCATAGTCTCACTGGGGGTAGGGGAAGCGGACTTGCTGGCGAGAGTTCCCACGGCTGCCCCGATGGGGGTTGATTGCACTTGAAGGGCGAAGGGAACCTTTTCTCCTCGGGTTATCAAGCGTGCTTTCCAAATCCCGGCCGTGGGTAGGATCGGTTCGGAGACGTAAACCCCGCGCCCTCTAGGAAGCCCCGAGCGGTAGAGCTTGGTGTCTAAAACCTTGGTTTCACTCGACTCGGGTGATTGAAGTTCTATTTTCGCCGGTGAGGACGAGTCGTACTTTTTACCTACTGCGACCGCGAGGACCAAGCGCTGGGGAATAGGTGAGGCGTACAAATCGCTGGAAAGAACGAGTGGGCTTATGTCGCGGTTTTGAGTGGGGAGTGCCCCCGCGACCTTGGCCGATAGGGCCACCAGTGCGACTGAGCCGGTGGCAAGAATAAATGTTCGTCGACTCAGTTCGGGCTCAGACATACCACTATCTTGGCCGAGTGTGGAGCAAAAATCTGTACGGGCAACTTTTACCTGTGACGGTAAAGCCGTAGACCTAGCGGTGAGTGAGGGCGAGACTTTGCTTTCGGT
>SHUY01000084.1 GCA_009694435.1 Acidimicrobiia bacterium
TTTCTTCCCCTCAACTTCAGCCCCGCCCGAATTTTTATGGGTGATGCCGGTGCGATGCTGCTGGGTCTATTGCTCGCAGTGACCACGATCACTATGGGAGGTCGTACGGCCGACCAATTCAGTGGTCAGACCTACTTCTTTTTTGCCCCGCTGCTGATACCGGTGGTCATCTTGGCTGTTCCGCTATTCGACACCGTCTTTTCGATCGTGCGTCGGCTGGTTAACCGCCGGTCGGTGAGTGAAGCCGATCGAGAACACCTCCATCACCGGCTGATGCGCCTAGGGCACGGCCCTCGCCGGTCGGTGGTAATTCTTTGGCTTTGGACTGCCTTGGCCTCGGCGGCCGCTCTCATCCCCACCTACACCAACCGAGGGGGGGCATTGGTCCCGCTTGCGTTGGTGGCTCTTGCTCTTCTCTTGTTCACCTATTTTCACCCGAGCCGGCCCGATAAGCCCGGTACCGACGATGCGGTAGGGAAATCTGGCAATCAAGGCGCTACAGTTTGACCGGCCCTCTTTAGGGCGGTACCTTCCCTAAGTCCGCACGCGTACCAATATTGGGCGCTCATTCGATGCTTCAGGAGATAAAAACTCCGGTGAAATTTACTCGGTGGCGAGAAGCCCCCGGCGCAGATGAAGATGCCCTTAGTTATGCCGCCGCCATGGTGGCATTGCCGGTAGCGCTCGGTTTTTTGGGCGCTTGGGTCGACGGGCTTTTAAATACTCGCCCACTAATGATCTTAATTTTCGCGGGCTTCGGAGTAGTGAGCGCATTCGTTAGCGCTTTTTATCGCTACGAATCTCGCATCGCGTCCCACGATGCCAATAAACCTTGGTCTCGAAAGACCTCTCGGTCATGAGCGACGCTCAGGAGATTTTTCCACCGGTTGAAGATGTTGAGTCTCAGATTGCCCGCGATCTGGCTCGGCGGGCCGCTCTCGTCACACCGTTGGTGGCATTGGTAATTGGATTATGGCGAGGCCCTGACGCAGCCCTTGCGGTGGTGTTTGCTTTAGGGCTTCTGGTGGGCAATTTTCTTCTTTCCGCCTGGATTCTTGGCTACGTCGCGCGGCAAAATCCCGGTCTTTTGATGGGGGTGACTTTGTTTTCGTTCGTATTTCGTCTGATTTTGATCACAGTGATTGGCCTCGGGATCAAAGAGCTCGATCTGGTCGATTGGCCCGTTTTCTGTATCACGCTCATCATCGGTTACTTTGTTCTATTGGTGTGGGAGATGCGGTCGGTGAGTTTTTCACTCGCCTCACCCGGACTAAAACCGAAGCCTAAAGAGATATGGGAGTAACTAAGTGATTGTTGCCTCACTGTTGCCTAACATCAACGAACTATTTGACTGGCGGTCACTCGCTGGTGGCGACACTTTGCTTGCGTTTAACAAGACCGCACTAATGGCATTCGTCTCTACAGCCATTTGCATCGCAATTTTCTGGACCGGTTCACGCAAACAGGCTCTTGTTCCCACCGGAATTCAAAATGTCGCCGAGATGGGCTACGACATGATCGAAGAAAATGTCAGCGTAGCGGCAATGGGTGAAGAAGGAAAAGGTTGGACTCCTTATTTTGCGACATTATTTTTCTGGATCTTCTTTATAAATATTTGGTCAATTATTCCTGGTATCCAATTTCCCGCCACCGCACGAATTGCTATCCCTTTAATTCTTGCGTTGCTTAGCTGGGCCACGTTTATTGGAGTAGGTCTAATTCGCCAAGGGCCTGCCTATTTTTGGAATTCAATCAATCCTCCTGGCGTTCCTATCGCGCTTAAATTTTTGGTTGTTCCGATTGAATTTTTCTCGAAGTTTTTAATGCGCCCGTTTTCTCTTGCCGTTCGACTATTCGCCAACATGACTGCGGGCCACTTAATTCTTACGATCTTTGCGATTATGACTAACGAGTTGCTGATTGTTCACAGCAGCGGCTTGTATCAAGTCATATTCGCGCCATTACCATTCCTAGGGTTAGTTGCTTTCACTGGGTTCGAGGTTTTGGTGGCAGTACTGCAGGCTTATATTTTTACAATTCTGACTGCGGTTTATGTAAGTGAGTCAATGCACGCTGAACACTAAGTAACCACGTTTAAGTTCCCAACAATTAGGAGAATAAAAAATGCATACGGTAATCACACTTCTTGCCAACGACTTAGGTCCGTCGCTAAAAAGCGGACTGGGGTCGATTGGTTACGGTCTGGCCGCAATTGGCCCGGGTATCGGCATCGGCATGATCGTCGGTAACTCGGTTCAGGCGATGGCTCGTCAGCCAGAAATGTCCGGAACTGTCCGTACGACGATGTTCCTTGGTATTGCCTTCGCTGAAGCACTGGCGTTGATTGGTTTCGTACTTACATTTATTTGATGTTCGATCCGTGGGGATCATCGCCTCGCGGTTCATATTTGACAGAGAGGGGAAGCGCACCATGCGCATCCGAAGGTTATTAGTGGTTGCATTAATCGTTGGCGTGTCGTCAGCGGCGATGTCGTCAGTGGCGGGAGCATCAGGCACCGTAGAAGAAGATCGCGCCTGCGTTGAAAAAGTCGCGGACGCGAAACAAACTCCCGACGGGGAGTTCTATAAAGCTCTAGACAATTGCCGTAAGGCTAAGAGCCTTATAGTCCCAGCAGTCTCAGAAATGTTGTGGGGTGGTTTGGCGTTCTTGATCGTGGCGGGCGTGTTGATGAAATTTGCTTTCCCGTCACTGCGCAAAGGCATCAAGGCTCGTGAGGAGAAAATCCGTTCCGACCTCGAGGGGGCTGAACAGTCTCGAATAGAGGCTGAAGCTGAGCGGTCTCGTTATGAGGCTCAAATCGGCGATGCCCGATCAGAAGCTAACGGCATTATTGAAGAAGCTCGCCGTGACGCCGATCGAGTTAGAAAAGATCTTTTGGCTAAAGCCGAATCCGATTCTGCTGAGGTGCGACAACGAGCCAACGAAGATCTTCAGTTGGCTCGTGACCGGGCTCTTAGCGATGTGCAGCAGCAAGTGACTGACATTTCTATCGGCTTGGCGGAAAAGATTGTGGAGCACAACCTTGACCCCGCGACCCAACAAGCACTGGTGGAAAGTTACATAAATTCGGTGGATCGCTAGTAATGGCGAATGCGGGCAAGAAAGTATCGGCTTACGCTCAGGCTCTCCTTGAGGTTGCGCGCGCCGAGGGCCATCTTGCCGGAACCGAAGATGACCTTTTTCGTTTTGCCCGAACTTTCGAGAGCAACGAAAAACTTCAATCGGCTCTAACTGATCCAGGATTACCGATCGATCGCCGAATCGCGGTGGTGGAAGAGTTAATGGGCGGTAAAGCCCTCGCGACCAGTGTGGCGCTGGCTTCAATGCTGGTTGCCGCGGGTCAGGCGAGCGATTTGCCCGCCATTATTAATCAATTCGTTGAACTCGCGGCCAGTGCCCGAGAGCGTGAACTGGCCGAAGTGCGCACCGCAATCGCTTTAACTGATGACCAGATTTCCCGCTTGGCCACCGCTCTTGGTAAAGCAACCGGAAAGTCAGTAGAGGTAAAAGTAATTATCGATCCAGAAGTACTCGGTGGGGTAGTGGCCCGTGTAGGCGACACCGTCATCGACGGTACAGTGCGGCACCGTTTGGCCCAACTTAAGGGGCAGCAGTGACCAAATTCGACCGCCAATCAAGCCTTAATACGGCCGGAGAAATGCCTCCGAAGGAGAAAAGATGACCGAGTTGACTATTAATGCTGATGACATCGCGGCCGCTCTTCGTCGCCACGTTGAAACGTTTAACCCTTCGCTAGAAGCGGCCCGAGTCGGACGAGTTCTCTCGGTGGGTGACGGTATTGCCCGCATTGCTGGACTGCCTCAAACCGCAGTCAACGAATTGCTTGAGTTTGAAGGTGGGTCTTTAGGGTTGGCTCTTAACCTTGATGAGGATTCAATTGGAGCCGTAATTCTCGGTCACGCCGAGAGCGTTGAAGAAGGACAAACGGTAAAAGCCACTAACCAAATTCTCTCGGTGCCAGTTGGTGACGCGTTGATTGGTCGTGTAGTTGACTCGCTAGGTCAGCCCATTGACGGCAAAGGACCAATTGCTACTACTGAATCTCGTCGCCTTGAAGTTCAGGCCCCCGGGATTGTCGGTCGCCAACCAGTGCACGAACCTCTCCAGACTGGCATAAAAGCGGTAGACGCAATGACGCCAATTGGCCGTGGTCAACGAGAACTAATTATTGGTGACCGCAAAACAGGCAAGACCACAATTGCCATTGACACCATTCTTAACCAGCGCGGTCAAGGCGTTAAGTGTATTTATGTCGCCATTGGCCAAAAAGGTTCTTCCGTCGCCCAGACGGTAGCGACGCTGGAAGAGCGCGGCGCTATGGAGTACACCGTGGTTGTAAATGCTCCTGCAGCCGACGACGCAGTGTTCAAATTCTTGGCTCCTTATACCGGCTGCGCAATGGGGCAACACTGGATGGATAATGGTCAACATTCGCTAGTTGTTTATGATGATCTTTCTAAGCAGGCGGAGTCTTATCGCCAACTCGCCCTTTTGCTTCGCCGACCACCAGGTCGAGAGGCTTACCCGGGAGACGTTTTTTATCTGCACAGCCGCTTACTAGAACGCGCGGCCAAACTTAGTGAAGATTTAGGATCCGGTTCACTCACCGCGCTGCCGATCATTGAAACTAAAGCGGGCGACGTTTCGGCCTACATTCCAACCAACGTAATTTCTATTACTGACGGCCAAATTTATCTTCAAGACGATCTCTTTAAGTCGGGTGTTCGACCCGCTATTGATGTGGGAATCTCTGTCTCTCGAGTAGGTGGAGCGGCTCAGATTAAAGCAATGAAGAGTGTCTCGGGAACTCTAAAACTAGATCTCGCTCAGTTCCGTGAACTTGAGGCATTCGCCACGTTTGGTTCTGAGCTTGACGCGGTGTCTCGTGCCCAACTTGATCGAGGCGAGCGCTTGGTGGAGTTGCTCAAGCAACCTCTTAACTCACCAATGTCGGTGGAAGAACAGGTGGTTTCGATTTTTGCGGGTACCGAAGGAGTACTTGATGATCTTCCGGTCAGAGAAGTACGCCGATTCGAAAATGAGTTACTGGAGTGGTTCCGAACTCGTCACGCCGGGATACTCGCCGAGATTCGTGATTCTGGTGCGATCCCCGCCAATGACGCCCTGGGGGCGGCGGTGGCGAGTTTTAAAACCCAGTTTTTAACCAGTATCGGCCAATCAAACGCCACCACCGGACTTGCTGACCCCCGTGCCACCGACTTTGAGCCGGTGGGCGATCCTGAATCCGACAAGACGCTCGAGACGGAGTAATTGAAGTGGCGGGCGGTCAGGAACGAATTCTCCGGCGAAGGATTCGCAGCGTGCAGTCGACTAAAAAAATCACGCGGGCAATGGAGTTGATTGCCGGTAGTCGAATAGTTCGTGCTCAGGCTCGAGTGCAAGCCGCAGTGCCTTACAGCGATGCAATCACCGAGGTAGTGCGTGACTTAGCCGCTACCGGTGCGGGGACTAGTAGTCCACTGCTTATGCCTCGCCCAGAGATTCGTACGGTCGCTCACGTCGTTATTACCGCTGACCGTGGATTGTGTGGGGGATACAACTCTTCCGTATTGCGAGCGGCCGAAGGATCAATGCGGGCTAATGCAGAGTTAGGGCGCGATTATCGGTTGATACTCGTTGGCCGAAAAGCCGAAAGTTATTTTCGTTATCGTGACTATCGCATTGCCGATTCTTTTACTGGATTTGATGATCCACCTTCTTACGAGAACGCTCGTTCGGTGGCCGCGGTTATTGAACAGCCATTTTTAAGTGGAGAATGCGACTTGGTCGAAGTCATCTATACCCGTTTTGTTTCGTCGAGTTCGCAAGAGGTTGTCGATCGACCACTTATGCCTCTTGATCAAGAAGCCCTAGAAGGGGGAGACGCTCGGCCTGATCCTGGTCTTGATGGGTCAGTGGCGCCGTCTTATGATTTCGAACCATCGGCTGACGCCATTTTGGAACGATTGCTGCCTCGCTACGTAGAGGCCCGCATTTACGCGGCACTGCTTAATGCTTGCGCTTCGGAGCACGCTGAGCGCCAGCGAGCGATGAAGGCCGCCACCGATAACGCCGATGATCTAATGACTCGACTTTCCCGCATAATGAACCGAGCCCGACAAGATTCGATTACCACTGAAATTATGGAAATCGCGGGGGGAGCCGAAGCGCTTCGTGACGATGGTGACCACTCAAGAAACGAACCTGATGATTTCCTTGCTTTTTCTTCCAATCAAAGCGTTTAGTAACTGACCGTAAATCTTTATCTAACAGGAGAAACTAATGACAATAACGACTGACGCAAAAGCCCAAACTGAACTTAAAGATGGTCGAGTAGTCGCCATCTCTGGTCCAGTCGTTGACGTTGAGTTTCCTAGTGATTCTATTCCTGCCATCAACACTGCTTTAGAGATGGACGTCGATCTTGAAGGCGAAATCATCACCATTGTTTCTGAGGTAGCCCAGCAAATCGGTGAGAACCGAATTCGGGTTATTTGCATGAAACCAACTGACGGGCTTAAGCGAGGAACCGTTGTGCGTAATACTGGCCACGGGATTCGGATGCCAGTGGGCGACGGAGTGCTGGGTCACGTTTTTAACGTCATTGGTGAACCCCTTGACTGCACTGCGAGCGAACTGACCAACATCGACGATCACTGGGAAATCCACCGGGATCCACCCAACTTCGACCAACTTGAGCCTCGAGCGTTGATGTTCGAAACTGGAATTAAAGTCATTGACTTACTTGAGCCCTACGTGCAGGGTGGGAAAATTGGCCTCTTCGGTGGTGCGGGGGTAGGCAAGACGGTTTTGATTCAGGAAATGATTCAGCGAGTCGCAACCCAACACGGTGGAGTTTCAGTGTTTGCGGGAGTGGGTGAGAGGACCCGAGAAGGGACTGACCTCTGGCTGGAAATGACCGAATCGGGCGTTATTGAGAAAACGGCTTTGGTTTATGGCCAGATGGACGAGCCGCCCGGTGTGCGTCTGCGAGTTGCTTTGTCGGCGTTGACGGTGGCGGAGTATTTTCGCGACGTTAAAAATCAAGACGTGCTGCTTTTCGTAGATAACATTTTCCGTTTCGTGCAAGCTGGTTCGGAGGTATCTACTCTTCTTGGTCGCATGCCTTCGGCCGTGGGTTACCAGCCCACACTGGCTGACGAAATGGGCGAGCTTCAAGAGAGAATCACCTCAACCAAGGGGCATTCGATCACATCATTACAAGCGGTTTATGTTCCCGCGGACGACTACACCGACCCTGCTCCATTCACAACCTTCACCCACCTTGATGCCACGACCGAGTTAAGTCGGCAAATTGCGGCTTTGGGTATTTATCCCGCGGTTGACCCGCTGGCTTCAACGTCAAATATTTTGGCACCGGAGATTGTGGGAGATCGTCATTACGAAGTCGCTCGCCGAGTGCAAGAAATCCTTCAGCGCTACAAAGAGCTTCAAGACATTATTGCTATTCTCGGACTCGACGAGTTGTCTGAAGAAGACAAGATCATCGTGTCTCGGGCTCGTAA
>SHUY01000009.1 GCA_009694435.1 Acidimicrobiia bacterium
TATCAAGCGGGCACACTTTCGGGTAATCCGTTGGCCACTGCGGCCGGCCTGGCGGTGTTGGCCGAGTTAACCAGCGACTCTTACGTCGAGTTAGAACGCTTGGCTACTCGCTTGGCTAACGGTTTACGTTCTGCTTTTGCTGATACCGGAGTGGCCGGTCAAGTTGCTCAAGCCTTTACCCTCGACGGCATTTTCTTTTCTCCCACCGAAGTAACTAACTACGACCAAGCTCGAGCGGGTGACACTGAGGCCTACGCCCAATTCTTCCACGCGATGTTAAGCAGCGGTATTTACATTGCCCCCAGTGCGTTCGAAACGATGTTTGTCAGTTTGGCTCACACCGACGATGAGATTGATCAGATTGTCGCCGCCGCTCACGGGGCGTGCGAGTTAATTAACTGAGTCTTCTTCGGCGTTGCGCCGACGGCGAATGCGGTCCATGAAAAACAGTGCCGCCCAGATCCCCATCACCATTACCACCATAAGCACGAAGGCCAGACCTCCCGAACCGTCACCTTGATTACCGGCGTCAACTAACTGTTGCGCACCGGCCGGATTGGCCAGAGTGAGGATCGTCGCCACCCCCAGACCCACGAACGCGATTAGTCGGCGCATCATGCTGGCACCGGCTCAGGCTCGGGAGTTTTAGCAACGGTCTTAGTTTCTTTATCTTGCTTGGCCGCCCGTTCATCTTTTTCTCGCCAGTGCAACAACAACAGGCCTAGTCCGAAGAGCAAAGTAAAGGCGATAAAGGCCACAAACGGTGGCACCCGCAGCGAACCGAGGTCGCGCTGGAGTACTAGAAAGCCGTCTTCATCCGAAGCGGGCGCACACTCGGGGGGTGGGGGAGCAACCCCGAAAGGCACTTCGGGCTCGGAAACTTTACAAAACTCAATCACCGCGTACTTAGGGGAGTGGGTTACCTCAAAGTTAAACGGATTGGGGTTACTGCCCCCGATTTCGTAAGTGTTAACTACTTGGTATTCGGTAACGGCCTGGAAGCGAGCGAAGGCTTGTTCCGAGATTTGGGCTTCGTCGGGGAGTGCTTCAACGGCAATCAAGTTGGCGTCGGCCGAGGCTTTGATGTTGGCTGCTTCGATCGGGTCAACCTTCACTCCATTTTTTACGATGTCACGCACGGCTTCGGTTTTAGCGTCGGCGGGGCTAGTTGTTACCTCGACTGCTTTCCACGAAGGGATGCGTCCTTTTAAAGTGTTGAGCGGTGATGCGGTGAGGATCCACAGCGAACTAAGTACCACTAAGAATCCCATTAGGCCGGTGAAGGTAACTAAGAAACCCAAGCGGGCGCCTAAGTTGGTGGCGAGCAGAAGATAGGTCGAACCCACAAACAACAGCACGGCAAAAATAACCACCAAAACCCCAAGGATCGTGGGGTACCAGATGGTCTTGGTAAACGTTTCGCTGGCCAGGATTAGGTTCGACACGGTGTCTGATTCTCCCGGTTTAGAGGTTGCGCTCGTAGGCGACTATGGCTTTTATTTGCGCTTCACTTAGCATTCCCGCGAAGTGAGGCATCCGTCCCGACGATATACCGCGAATTCCGTAGGCCTCGTTGGCCGGAACTCCGACGGCAACCCAGTCAAACTGGCCTTGTTCGCCCGCCAAACCGGGGAATTGAATTTTGGTGGACCCGTCACGCAAACTCGGACCGTAGGCGCCACTGCCTTGGGGTGACGGCGCGGGAACTTTTAGATTAGTGGGGTCGTAATAAGCCCAACCCTTGGTGTGACAACGGGCGCAGTTGAGCCGAAAGAGGATCGCCCCTTCGGAAAGCCCGCCCACTTCGGTGGCGTACGCCTCGGCCGCGGCGAGTTGGGCAGTGGCGGTGGTAACCGAAACCTGCAGTGAAGCCAACTGCGACGCACTAGACGAAGCCGGTGCCTCGGCCAAATCTTGTTTGGCGCTGGCTAACGAGTCTTGTGCGTTAGTAACTACTTCGCCGGCACCGTCGCGGTATTCACCCACTGCTTCGGTTGAGATGGCTTTTATTTCTGAATCTGCGATTTGAATACTGGCGAGATAGTTCACCAGGTCGCCAATGCTCTGAGAGTTGAGGACACCTTTGCCGCTCTTGATTCCCCACGCGGGCATCGGGCTGCCGGGGCGTCCGTAATTCAAGATGTGTTTAATCTCGCCGCGACTGTAACGCTGCAACACCGAGTTAACCGCAGGGGCCGTCCAAGAAACTTGTTGGGGTAGACACTGGGGGACATCGGCGTTGCCTTTGTTTTGCTCTACCAAACAAAGGTCAGACTCGGGCTGTAAAACAAACGGCGCCGCTCCCCCCTCACCTTGGGCTCCGTGGCAGTTGGCGCACAACAACGATTTGGTTGAGTCGTAAGTGGGCATCTGCGAATTAGCAAAGAGCACCGCCCCGCGTTCAACCGACCGCTCCAAAAAACTGTCCTCGGCTTTTACTTGTCGGCTGGGCTCAACCAAAAAATATAACGGCAGCGCTAAAGCGGTAATTAAAACGAAGACGAGCGACCATCCGAGTGCACGCTCAAGCCGACGGTTCTCGAGGTCGTTGTCGTTGAGATAGGGATCAAGGTTGGCCGGAGTGGGCTCAACATTTTTGCGTAGACTCAGCACTCGATAAAGCACCACGCCCACGATTATCGCCAGGGCGGCGATGTTGATGACTATGAGTACGGTGCGAAAATTCATGGGCGGCTCTCCCGAGCGCGCGAAAGATTAAACACAGGGCGCTCCTTCTTGGCCTTGTCCGGTGGTGTCGGTACCAATGGGCGGGCCTTGGATAACTACTCCGGTGTCAACCACGATTGAACTGCCCGACACCGCAAGCGAGAAACGGTCCATACCGCGGGGCGCCGGTCCGCCGCGCTTTTCTCCCACCCGGTTGTATTTAGATCCGTGACACGGACATTCGAACCACTGCGAAGTTGAGCACCACGGCACTCGACAACCGAGGTGGGGACACTTTTGGTAGAGGGCAACGTAACCCTGGCTCATACCCGAAGCAATAGTGGAGGGGTAGACCTTGGCCGCTTTGCTGATGTCTTGTTTGGGGTAGGCCACGATGTAAACCTTGGCCGAAGCGTTGTAGAACGGGATTTTCTCCTCGATGGCCTTTTCAACATCGGCCACGCTGCCGACAGTGATTTTTCCGCCAAAACCGCTCGATCCGGCTGGCCACAAGAAAGCCAACGCGGCGGCGCCAAAACCACCCACCCCGAGGGCAAGACCGGTCAAGATACCGCGGTTGAAAAACTGGCGTCGAGTTACGCCGAGCTCTTCTTCGTCAACCGGTTCGTAGCGCACCGGCGATTTGTCTTCGCTAACCATCGGCACTGAAGCGTCGTCTTCGTCCTTTACGGCCACGACTCTTGAAGACGAGTCGTCAACGAAACCTTCCGGCGGCTGCGACGCGTCGGCGCGGCGAGTGCTGCGGTTTAGTTTTCCGGTATCGGTTTTTGAGCGCTGGCGCGCGGTGGCGAGCAAGAACGCCCCCGCCAGAGCGAGCAGCACGATAATCCCGATAACGATAATCACTAACTACCCCTTAGAGCTCGAAGAAGATGCCGTCGTTCCACGGGAACACGAAGTTGAATCCGGGTCCACGGAAGAACGATCCGATAATCACCAACACGGCCCACATCATCAAGAACAGTGTAAAGATCGCGATGGCAAATTTACGATCGGTGGGCTTGATTGACGCGTTCTTGTCAATGAACGGTGCGAGGGCAATCAAACCGAGAGCAACACCAGGAATAGTCACTCCGGCCACCATGGGGTGGAACATCGTGAGAAGTTCTTGGAGGCCCAAGAAATACCACGGCGCTTTCGACGGGTTAGGGGTGCGGTTGAAGTCGGCAAGGCCGAGTAAAGGTGCCCGCACCAGGGCGGAGAAAATAGTTAGCGCCGCGGTCATGATGAGCATCGAGGCGAACTCGATCACTACTAGATGGGGCCAAGTGTGAACTTTGTCTTGGGCTTCGGCGCGGGTTTGTTGAATTGAGCCCGACTTCACCACGGTCAATAGGCGCTGGGTGTGTCCGCCCGGCCCCGTTATCCCTGCGACCGGCGGAGCAATAACTGCGGTTGCGGTCCCGCCCCCGCCTCCACCTTCGGGCGCGTCTTCGCCGCCGGCCAAGGTGGTGCGGCGTTTTTTCGAGCGAGCGAGGAGGTGAGCGGGAATGCGCGAGTCACTGGGTTCTTCTGCCGCGTCATCGGCGGCCGGAGTGTCGCCACCCCCAGTGGGAGGAGGCGGGGGAGGAGGCGGAGTGGCGCCGCCACCATCAGCGGCGACCGGAGTTTCGGCGTCACCGTCGGTGGGTAGACCGAGAGCTTGGCGGCGCTCTTGCGAGCGCTTAAGCAGATGTTCGGGTACTTCAGCCATTAATAAATCCTCTCTGACCTACAGCGGTCCGGAAATGCCGCCGTCCTTGCGGACGCGCCAGAAGTGAACCGCCATGAATATGACGATGACAAACGGGAACAACAAAACGTGCAGCACATACCACCGCAAGAGGGTGTCGTTTCCGATTTCTTTAGAACCAAGCAGCACGTATTTAACGCTGCCCCCAAATACCGGCGTATAACCCATCATGTTGGTACCCACCGTTACCGCCCAGAGGGCGAGTTGGTCCCAGGGCAACAAATAACCGGTGAACGAAAGCAACAAGGTAAGGGTTAGCAAAATTACGCCGATCACCCAGTTAAATTCGCGCGGTGATTTGTAAGCACCGTGATAAAACACGCGACACATATGTAAGAACACGGCCAGCACCATTAGGTGGGCGGCCCAACGGTGCATGTTGCGCACTAACGAGCCAAAGGCCACTGCGGTCTCGAGGGTCTGAATGTCGCTCCAAGCCGAAGTGGCAGTTGGGCGGTAGAAGAACATCAAGAAAATGCCGGTGACGGTGAGCAACATAAACAAGAAGAAACTCAGGCCCCCAAGGCAAAGGGTGTACGAAACTTTGACTGCGTGGCGTTTCACCTTCACTGGGTGCAAGTGATAGAGGACGTTGTTCATAATCACGTACGAGCGGTTACGCGGGCTGTCGGTGTAACCGCGCCGGTAGACCGATCCGGGTCTAAAGATCGCTAGCCAGGCTTGCGAACCGCGGATCTTTTCGTCGGTTTTTTCGAGCACTGCCCCTACGCGTGCGCGCGACTTCGACCCGTTGCCGTTGCCGTTAGCGGATCCGTTGCTTGATCCGTTGCCGTTAGCGGATCCGTTGCTTGATCCGTTTCCGTTTCCCTTGGCCACTTAATGCTCCTGGTCTTCTTTATTGTTTCTAGTACTGGGTGAGCCCAAGCCTAGAACCGAACTCCGTAGGAATAACCATTGCGGTGGGTGCGATCGTGCGGGTCGCCCCCCGTTATGTCGGCGCTAATTTTGCCCAAGATGATTACTCCGGTGGGGCACCGATCGACGCATAGGGCACAACGAGTACAGATATCTTCGTCGACGATGAAGGCCACCGCGTCGCGCGGGTCCTCACCGGGTTGTTCGGTGCCGATGGCTTCCGAGATGGCGCTCACCGAAACCATGTGAATGCACTTCCACGGGCAAATGTCAACGCAGCCTTCGCACAAGATGCATTCAGACTGATCGATGTGTAAAAACTGCTTAGGTTTAACCGCCGCGGTGAGGTAAGCGGGGTCTACTTCTTGGAGCACGTAGTCAGTCGCGAAATCAGGCATAGGCGGGTTGGCGTCGTTACGAGCCATGGTTTAGTTCCCCCCGCTCGCGCTACTTACCTGCAGGGGCCGACCAAATCGAGAACGCTTAACCGGTGCGTTGGGGTCGGCTTCGGGGATCGGGTCGAGGCGGTGTTGCCACATAACCCAAAGTTTTAGGTTGGCACCGAGAATAACGATGTAGATAACCGAAACAATAATGTCGCGCAAAGCGGGGTAGTCGAAATTAAACGGCCAGTTGATCGGAATAAAAAAGATGTTTTGGTTTGATTGAAACAAAAACTTGGTGGTGTCACCCCAACCCAAGTTGGCGTTGGCGAAAGTCATCCATTCGTGCGGAACAATGGCGTAAGCCAAAGCCATAAACGCGAATACGCCCACGGCACCGGCAAAACTTTCGGCCCAAGTGGCCGCTACGTCGGGGTCGCGCGCTGGGCGCGAGGCGACCATAAAAAAAGTATGGGCAATTAGCGCCAAGATACCCAGCCACACGATGGTGTTTTGCCACGGAGTAATGATTTTGGCCAATACGAGCGTTCCGACGATAATCACACCAAATAGCGCAACGCCTACCCGAGTCGATACGGGGCGTTTAAGCATCGGAGGTTTGATCAATATGACGATGATGGCGGTTACGAGGAGAAGAATTAGTACCGACCAAAAAAGTCGACCCGCGCCGCGCAGACCGTCAATCCACCAATCGTTAAACCAGTTAGGCAACAGGTTTGACACTGATCGGTAGCCCTTTCTCTTGTGGTTGACAGCCCTAAATGGCTGCGCTTTAGTTTACCGAGCCTTGATTTACTACCACGCTACAAGCGCATCGTGCTGATTCAAGGCTTGGCGTCGGCTCGGGCCGAGTTCGGTGCCGGTTAGCCCAAAGTGGCACCATTGTGAGATGGACTCGGCTTTTGACGTTTTGGTGATTGGCGGCGGGCCTTCGGGGGCGTCCGCGGCCTACTGGCTGGCTGAGGCGGGGCATAAGGTTTTGGTGGTCGAGCGCAAGAAATTCCCCCGCGAAAAGACCTGTGGCGACGGCCTCACCCCTCGAGCGGTGCGTCAACTCGAAGACATGGGGCTCGGAGGTCGATTGGCGGCCGAGTGTTTGCGCTACGACGGGTTGCGCTCGATTGCCCACGGAGTAACGCTCGAACTGGCTTGGCCCGAGCACCCCGATTTTCCCGCTTACGGCTACGTGGTGCGCCGGCGTGACCTCGACGAGATGGTGGCCGACATGGCGGTAAAAGCGGGCGCCACTTTGCGCGCGGGAGTCGAAGCGCTAGAGCCGATCATCGAAGAGGGATTGGTCTGCGGGGCCCAGGTGCGCGACACCGAAACCGACGAGATTTCCCAAGTGCGAGCTCGCTACGTAGTGGTGGCCGACGGATCGAATTCGCGCTTTGGCCGAGCACTGGGTACCAATCGCGACCGCACTTATCCGCTCGGCATGGCCGTGCGGGGATATTTTCGCAGCCCTCGCCACGCGGAACCGTGGATCGAAAGTCATCTTGACATCCGTGATCGCCACGGTGATCACTTGCCGGGCTACGGATGGATATTCCCCGTAGGTGACGGCACGGTAAATGTTGGTGTGGGTTTATTGTCAACTTTTTCGGGTTGGAAAGACATCAACACTTCGCACTTGATGGAAGCGTTTTGTGAAACCGCGCCCGCGTCGTGGGAAATCTCCCCCGAAACTTCGTGCGGAGCGCCAACGGGGGGGAAATTGCCCACCGGCTTGTCGGTTAAACCCGCCGTGGGTTCGAATTGGTTGAGCGTGGGCGACGCGGCCGGGACAGTCAATCCGTTCAATGGCGAGGGCATCTCGGTGGCTTACGAAACCGGGCGCATGGCGGCCGAAGTGATTGATGTCGCTCTGCGCACAGATAACCGTTTTGCTTTACAAGACTACGAAGTGCGCCTACAAGAAACTTACGGGCTTTATTTCAAAGTGGCTCGACTGTTCGTAAAAGCGATCGGCAACCCCGCGGTGATGCGCGAACTGACTCGAGTCGGGTTCCGTAGCCGCTCACTTATGGAGTGGGTGCTGCGAATTATGGCCAATTTGTTGCGGCCCGATGAGATGGGCCCCGCGGAGTTGGCTTATCGGGCGATTGCCGGTGTGGTGGCGCTGGGGCCGAAGAAGTAACGGCAAGATAGAGCATTTATTCCTACCCTTGCCTTAAGGCGGGCTCCCTTGCTCGTTGGCGGGGGCGTTCCGATAGTCTGCCAATGCTCCCAAAACCCTTGGAGCGAATACGACTAAGGGTGCCCCTAGGGGGGTAAAAAATAATTGGTCATAACGGAGGAATCGGGTGAATCAATACCTACCAATCTTGGCGATGATCATCTTGGTCATTCTTTTTGCCGGGTTGTCCTTCGTCGCTTCTAAGTTGTTAGGCCCGCGTCGACCTACTTCGGCCAAGCAAGCGGCTTACGAATGTGGAATTGTTCCTGAAGTCGAACCGGTCGAACGTTTCCCGGTGAAGTTTTATTTAATCGCGATGGCGTTCATTGTTCTTGATGTCGAAATTATTTTCTTGTATCCGCTAACTACAATTTTGCGCCCCCTCGGTGCGTACGGATTATTCGCCGCCGGAACTTTTTTGCTTGTGTTGTTGGTTCCTTTCGGTTATCTCTTGTCTACGGGCGCATTGGCCTGGGGTTCGGTGCAACAAGTTATGGAACGCGTTAGCGGGAGCGTTTTGCGCGCTACGGGCAAAACTGGTCGCGACGGACTCGACCCCGAGGCAACTCAGGAAGCAGCCTAAATGGGTCTCGAACAAGTACCGCATAATTTCCTCACCGGCCGCCTCGAAGATTTAGTTCGCTGGGCGCGTCGCAACTCAGTATGGCCAGCTACTTTTGGTTTGGCTTGCTGCGCGATTGAGATGATGGCCACCGGTGCTGCTCATTACGACCAAGCGCGTTTTGGTATGGAAGTTTTTCGCGCCAGCCCGCGGCAAGCCGACCTCATGATTGTGGCGGGGCGAGTAAGTCAAAAAATGGCTCCGGTATTACGCCAGGTCTACGACCAGATGGTCGAACCCAAATGGGTCATCTCCATGGGCGTGTGTGCCAGTAGCGGCGGAATGTTCAATAACTACGCCCTGGTTCAAGGGGTTGACCAAATCGTTCCGGTCGATGTTTATGTCCCGGGCTGCCCGCCGGGCCCCGAAACTTTGCTCCACGGGATCCTTACTTTGCACGAAGAGATTCGCACCGGCGCCATTATGAAGCGTCGAGGACCGGGTAAAGGGGCGGGAATTCAGATCGACAACATCGACGGCGTAACTGGTTCGGTTCGACCGGTAACGATAACGAGTTCGTAGCCATGGCTGATAACGAAATCACCGATGCGCCCGCGCCCGCCGCGCCGGTTATTGCCGATGAAATAGCTGCCGCAGTAGTCGAAAAGTTTCCCACCGCGATTTTTAACGATTCTCACGGTCAGCCCGTTCTTTATGTCGAACGGTCGGACTGGCACGCAATAGCGGAGTTTTTGCGTAATGAACAGCGCTTCACTCAATGCATGGATGTAACTGCGGTTGATCATCTGGTCGACGAAACTCGGCTAGTTATTGCCGGAGTAACTCCTGAGCGTTTTGAGGTAGTGGCTAATTTTCTCTCGCACCCTCGCAATCGTCGCCTGCGCATAATTGCCCAAGTTCCCGAAACCGATACTGAAATTGCCAGTCTCACTGATTTGTATCCGGGCACCAACTTCCCCGAGCGTGAAACTTTTGATCTTTTCGGTATTACTTTTCTCTCGCACCCCGATCTCACCCGAATTCTTTTGCCCGACGAATGGGTGGGTTACCCGCTGCGTAAAGACGATGCGATAGCGCGCATACCGGTCACATTTAAAGGCGACCCGGGGCCGCAATGAGCGAAGAGATTCTCACCACCGACCCCGAGCAGATTCGTCTCGCCCATCAAACCGGCGAAGGCGCGCAAGAACTCAAACCCCAAGCCCGCGACGTGGTACTCACCGGCGGGCTTTGGCCCGAAGACGATGCCACCACGATCATCAACATGGGCCCCCAACACCCTTCTACCCACGGGGTTTTACGGATCATGCTCGAACTCGACGGTGAAACCGTACTGCGGGTCAAGCCCGTGGTGGGTTATTTGCACACGGGAATGGAAAAAACTGGCGAAGAACTCACTTATGTGCAGGGCGCGACCAACGTCACTCGCATGGACTACGTGTCGCCTCTTTCTAACGAGTTGGTGTGGTCATTAGCGGTGGAAAAATTGCTCGGCGTAGAAGTTCCTCCTCGGGCAGTGTGGATGCGAATGATGCTGGTCGAACTAAACCGCATGGCATCACACCTTTTGTTTCAGGCTACTAACGGAATGGACATGGCCGCCCTGTCGATGATGATTTACGGCTGGCGCGAACGGGAAGAAGTTTTACGTCTGATCGAAATGATCACTGGCTTGCGCATGAACAACAACTTCATTCGTCCGAGCGGGGTCGCGGCCGATCTTCCGGCCGGCTGGGATAGCGAAACTCTTAAAGTTTGTGATTTGGTCGAAGCCGGAGTGCAAGAGTATTCGGCCTTGCTCAACGAAAACCCAATTTGGATCGAGCGCTTAAGCGGAGTGGGAGTTATTAATACCGAACAGGCTTTGGGTCTCGGAATTACTGGACCGATTTTGCGCTCTACCGGGTTTGCGTGGGACTTGCGCAAGGCTCAACCGTATCTTGCCTACGACGAAGTTGATTTTGATGTTATCTACACGCAAAACGGCGACTGCTACGACCGGTTTTCTATCCGGCTGTACGAAATTCTTGAATCGGTTAAAATTGTGCGCCAGTGCGTTGAGAAAATGCCGACCGGCGATTACCGCACCCAAGACCCCAAGATCACGCCGCCGCCGCGTACGCGTATCAATGAGTCGATGGAGGCCCTTATCCATCACTTCAAGTTGTTCACCGAAGGCTTCCGGGTTCCGGCCGGCGAAACCTATGTCGCGATTGAGTCACCCCGAGGCGAGATCGGTTGTTATCTAACCGCCGACGGCACGGCCAAGCCGGCACGGATGCATATTCGGGGTCCGTCGTTTTACAACTTGCAGTCGCTTTCGACTATGGCCGAAGGTTCGTTAGTAGCCGACACCGTGGCCGTCATCTCCAGTATCGACCCCATCTTGGGGGAGGTGGATCGCTAGTGGGCTTCACCGACGAAGACCGGGTAAGAGCGCGCGCCATTATCGATCGTTACCCTCACGCCAAGTCGGCGATGTTGCCCCTTCTTCTTTTGGCCCAAGATCGTGACGGTTGGGTGACGCCCGAAGCGATGGAAGAAATTGCGGTTTGGCTTGGCACCACACCCGCTTTGGTGCTCGGTACCTGTTCGTTTTACACCATGCTCAAACGCGAACCGGTTGGTGACTTAGTGGTGTCGGTGTGCACCAATATTGCCTGCTTAGTCAATCGAGGCCCTGAGTTGCTGGACGGTTTACGCAGTCGTTACGAAGGCGACACCGCCATCATGGTCGAAGAAGTTGAATGCATCGCGGCCTGCGACCGGGCGCCGGCAATTCAGATCAATTACGAATACTACGGTCCGGTCGACACTACGGCCGCGGTAGACATTATCGAGCAGTATCGCAGTGGCGCCCTGCAGGCGCGCACTATTTCTGGTTCATCACGGGGAGCGAAATAATGGCAATTGAAGAAACTCGAATAGTCACTAAGTTTTTGCGCGATCGCCCGCAAGACTCGTGGGAGTACGCAGTCGCGCGTGAACACAACCAGGCCTACAGCGCGCTCGAAGCCGCCCTAAAGCGTGATCCAAATGAACTTATTGAAGAAGTCAAAACTTCGGGCCTGCGTGGTCGCGGCGGGGCGGGCTTTAGTACCGGGCAAAAGTGGTCGTTTTTGCCTGCGGGGGTGTTTCCGCGGTACTTGGCGATTAACGCTGACGAGGGTGAGCCGTCAACGTTTAAAGACCACATGCTCATTGAAGGCGACCCTCATCAACTCATCGAAGGGACCATAATCTCGGCCTTCGCGATTGGCGCCCACCACGCGTTTATCTACATCCGGGGTGAGTTTGCCTTAGGTACCGAGCGTTTAGAAGCTGCGGTAGCAGAAGCGTATAAAAACGGTTACCTCGGTAAAGACATTCTTGGTTCGGGTTTTGATCTCGAACTCATCGTGCACCAAGGCGCGGGTTGTTACATCGCTGGTGACGAAACGGGGTTGCTTTCGAGCCTCGAAGGTGAACGAGCGATGCCACGCATTAAGCCGCCGTTTCCGGCGGTTCAAGGATTATTTGCGGCCCCGACGGTAGTCAACAATGTCGAAACTATTTCGAATATTCCGCACATTGTGCGCAAGGGCGGCGAGTGGTACGCCAGCATGGGAGTCAACAAATCAACCGGTACGCGTATATTTTCGGTGTCGGGCATGGTCGAGCGCCCGGGTAATTACGAAATCGAATTAGGTATGAGTTTTCGTGACTTGATTGAAGGTTTGGCGGGCGGAGTGCGCGGCGGCCGACCGATGCAGTTCTTTATTCCCGGTGGCGCGTCGGCCCCGTGGTTATTGCCGGAACACCTAGACGAGCCGCTCGATATGGATCGGGCTAGTGAATTGCGCACGATGTTGGGTTCGGGATCAATCATGGCGTTCGACGACACCGTCGACCCGTTGTTGGTGTCGTGGCGACTGGCTCGTTTTTTTGCTCACGAGTCGTGCGGTAAGTGCACGCCGTGTCGCGAGGGTTCGAGTTGGATTGAAAAAGTTCTTTACCGCATGACCAATGGCCTCGGGCGCCCCGACGATCTCGATCTGCTGCTTGATTTTGGTAGCAACATCGTGCCTGGTCTCAACGCACCCTTTGCCCAAACCACGATTTGCGCTTTGGGTCCTTCGACGATGAGCCACGTAGTGAGTCTGGACCGCTGCTTCGGCGCCGAAATTCGAGCGCGGTTACAAAAAGACTTCGATAAGCGCCGCTCGTTGGAGGTGACTCCTGCGTGAGTTCAGTACCTATTAGCCAGTGGCCGTCGGAGTACAAATATTCCGCTCCCGTAGCGGGCGACACGGAAATGGTGAACGTCACCATTGACGGAGTTGAAGTCCAAGCCCCCCGGGGCGAACTACTGATCAAGGTTGCGCAGGATTACGGCACTTACATTCCAAGATTTTGTTACCACGAGCGCATGAAGCCGGTCGGTATGTGTCGAATGTGTTTGGTCGAAGTCGAAGGAATGCGTGGCCTGCAAATTAGTTGTGCGACACCAGTTGTCGAAGGAATGGTGGTAACTACTCAATCGCCCGATGTAAAAGAAGCCCAAGACGGCGTGTTGGAGTTTTTGCTCATCAACCATCCTCTCGACTGCCCAGTATGTGACCGCGGCGGGGAGTGCCCCCTCCAAGACCAGACTTTGGCTTTTGGTCCGGGCGAATCTCGCTTCGTTGAAGAGAAGCGTCACTTCGAAAAGCCCATTCCGATTAGCGATTTGGTGTTACTCGACCGCGAGCGCTGCATTCAGTGCGGGCGTTGTACGCGTTTCGCCGCCGAAGTCGCGGGTGACCCCCTCATCGATTTCGGGGGGCGGGGCTCATCGACTGAGGTCATCACTTACCCGGGCGCACCGTTTTCGTCGTACTTTTCCGGCAACGTGGTGCAGATTTGTCCTGTCGGCGCGCTGACCGCCCGCTCGTACCGATTTAAGGCGCGCCCGTGGGACTTAAGCGCGGTAGAAACTTCGTGTCAGTCCTGTTCGGTGGGTTGTCGCGGGGTGCTCGATTCGGCGTCAAACCGTTTGGTGCGGTTCTTGGGGGTTGATTCCGAGCCGGTTAACCACGGCTGGCTGTGCGACAAAGGGCGTTACGGCTACGAATGGGTGCACGCAAAAGATCGTTTGAATATTCCTTTGGTCGCCCGCGGGGGAGGTTTAGTCCCCGAGTCGTGGCCGCAAGCCCTTGAGTTAGCAACTTCAGTAATCCGAGATGTGTTCGATAAGCACGGTGCGAAGGCCATCGGCGTGTTGGGCGGCGCGCAAGGAACGAACGAAGACGCGTACGCGTGGGCTCGTTTGGCCAAAGGGGTCATTGGTACCGACAATGTTGACGCTCAACTAGGGGACGGCTTGCCCGCCGAAGTGGTTATCGGCATGGAGCGTGCGACTATTGCCGATCTTGATAGTGCCCGCGCGATTGTTTTGTTGGGACCAGATCTAAAAGAAGAACTCCCAGTGCTTTATTTGCGGGTGCGCCGCGCCGCGGTTGACCTAGGTGTGCCGCTAGTCGACATTGGCGCTTCTAACACCGGCCTTACTCCTTACGCTCAAGCAGTACTGAGGCACTTGCCCGGCGACCCCGAAGCGGTGACCGAAAAGTTGGCTGCGGCCTTAGCCGGCCAACCCACCCGGCCCGACGAGTTGCGCCCACTGCTCGAAGCCATTGATAAGCGGGCGTTAATCCAAAAAGAGGGCCCCGTAGTTGTGGTTTTAGGCCGTTCCTCAGTGGCCGAAGCGGCTGACGCCACGGTGCGAGCGGCGGCGATTTTGGCTCAGGCGGGTATTTCCGCCAAATTCCTTTCCGCTTTACCAACCGCCAATGTTCACGGTGCTCTTGACTTGGGTCTTGCCCCCGGGTTTTTGCCTGGCCGAGTAACTCTTGCTGCGGGGCGCGACGAGTTAGCCAAAACCTGGGCACGAGTTCCAGAAGAACAAGGTCTGGGTGCGGCCAAAATTTTGGCCAACGCCGCCGGTGGAGAAATAAAACTGCTGGTGTTGTTGAATTGCGACCCCATCGCCGATTTCCCCGACGGTCAATTAGCGAAAGACGCGCTTAAAAATGTTGAGCATGTAATTAGTCTCAACTCGTTTACTAACGAAAGTATGCGCCACGCCGATGTGGTGTTCCCAATAACGGTATGGGGTGAACAACGCGGCAGCATTAGTAACATCGAAGGTCGAGTGGCACGTCTCGGGCGCAAGATAACGCCCGACGGATCGACGATGGAACCGTGGCGCATTGCTACCGAACTCGCGGCGCGCCTCGGGCACGAGATGGATCTTGAATCGTTTACCGAAGTACAAGACGAAATCGCTCAAGTAGCGCCGGCTTTCGTGGGCGTTGATTCGAAACTCATCAGTTGGGCGCGCGACGGGGCGGTATTGCCCGTGGCCGACCACGCCGCGGAAATAACTTTGGCTCTCTCTAGCCTTGATCAGAACAAGCGATCAGCCGGAGTCTCGTGGGAGCCGATCCCGACGAGCGGCGAAGACACGCCCGGCAACGGTGCAGTGCCTCCGGCGGTCATTTCTCCTCCTCGCCCTGCCCAGGCGTTGTATTCGTGGGCTAAGCAAGCGCCCGAACGCACCGCCGCACTAGCCGACTCGTATTCATTGCGCTTAGTGGCGAGCCGCACTCTTTACGGCAACGATTTAATTACCACCCAATCGCCATCGTTGGCCCGTTTGGCCACCGTTACCGCGCAACTTCGAGTTAACGAGCGCGAGCGCGACCGACTTGGCGTGGCCGATGGAGAAGTAGTGCGAGTGATATCAAGCCGTTCATCGATTGAGTTACCGCTCGTAGTTGACCCGAGTGTCCCTGAGCGAGTGGCGTTGGTGGCCATTAACCGCGACGCTCCCGGTGCTTCCGATTTAGTTGATATAAACGAGTCGGTTACCGATTTACGGATTGAAACATTGTCTAAGCCCGTGATTAAAGAATCATGATTCGCCTATTCGCCGCCGACCCGCTGTTAACGGGGGACATCGATCTCACGGTTTTACTAATCGTTATCGTAAAAACCCTAATTATTTTCGTCATGTTGTTGGTTGGCGTGATGCTCTACATCTGGGCGATGCGCAAGGTTATTGCTGACATGCAAAACCGCATTGGTCCACAAAAAGCGGGGCCGTTCGGCATCTTGCAGTCGCTGGCCGACGGCGTCAAGTTATTCTTCAAAGAACAATCTGAGCCCGCCGGTTCTGACCATCGGGTTTATCTGTTGGCGCCCTATTTATCAATAATTCCGGCGTTTTTAGCCTTCGCCATCGTGCCCATCGGGGGCACAGTTTCCATCGCCGGCCACATGACCGAACTCCAACTTGCCGATCCGGCCATCGGGGTTTTGTTTTTATTGGCCATGTCGGGTATCGGTCTTTACGGAATGATGCTGGCTGGTTGGTCGTCGGGCTCTAAGTATCCGCTTATCGGCTCGGTGCGCGCTTCGGCACAAATGTTGTCGTACGAAGCGGCGCTCGGGTTGGCGATAGTCGGTGTGTTGGTGCATTCAGGGACACTCTCGACTCGGGCCATTGTTAACCAGCAGGCGTGGACGGGAGCAGGTTCAATATTCACCGACTGGTATTGGTTGCCTGCCATCGGAGCGTTCGTAATCTTTCTCATTGCCGCTTTGGCCGAAACCAATCACCCACCGTTTGACCTCGTAGAAGCCGAGCAAGAACTGACCGGCGGGTTTAATACCGAATACACCGGTATCCGATTCGCGCTTTTCTATCTCGCCGAATTCATGAACGTAATTACCATGAGCGCCATCGCAGTAACTTTGTTTCTGGGTGGCCCTAACGGACCAGGTTTAGGCTTTGTGGCCAGTGACAGCTGGATCAACACTTGGTTTATGCCCATCTTTTGGTTCTTCCTAAAACTTATGGTCTTGCTCTACGCAACGGTCTGGGTTCGCGCCTCTCTGCCGCGCATGCGTTACGACCGCTTGATGGATTTCAGTTGGAAAGTGCTCATTGAAAGTGCGTTCTTATGGGCTATGGCGACCGGGGCCATCGTGGTCGGGCGCAATGAGGGCTGGAATCTTTGGATACTCACCCCCGCAGTGGCTCTGGGTGCGTTCTTGATTTATTTTGTACTGATGGCCTGTGTGCCTAGTGATAAAGAACTCGAGGAGATTCGCTAATGGGTAAATTCAGCGGGTTCCGAATAACGATCGCCCAGGTTTTTAAACCTAAAGTAACCGGCGACTATCCCAACTCTAAACGACCAAAGCCCGAGCGCTTTCACGGCCGTCATGTTCTCAATCGTTACGAAGACGGCATGGAGAAGTGCATTGGTTGCGAACTTTGCGCGGGTGTGTGCCCGGCCAACTGTATCTACGTGCGCGGCGCTGATAATCCGCCCGACTCCCCAGTCTCGCCCGGTGAGCGTTACGGGTTCGTTTACGAGATCAACTATCTGCGCTGCATTCATTGCGATCTGTGCGTAGAGGCGTGCCCGACCGAGGCGATCACCGAAACCAAATTGTTTGAGTTTTCTTTCACTAATCGTCAAGACGCGATTTACACCAAGAGTGAATTAGTGGTCGACGATCAGGGTCGCGCCCAGCGCCAGCCGTGGGAGTTGTGGCTAGGCGACGAAGACGATCAAACCAGCGGCTGGATGCGAGCAACGGCGTCGGCCGGGCAAGCCGAATTTGAAGGAAAAGTTGGTTGGTCAGGCGAACTCGGTGTAGGTGTGCGCGCCGCTGAACCCAGCCAAGATAAAACCCGTACCGCTATTGCCCCAACGAGTGAGCCCGAAGAGGTTGCTCTCGGATGAACGCGGTGATTTTCTTTATTTTTGCCGCCAGCACATTAGTGGGGGCGGGCGGAGTGGTTTTGGCCCGAAACCCCGTTCATTCAGCGTTGTTTTTGGTGCAAACCCTCTTGAGCGTGGCGGTGTTGTTTTTGCTCCAAGACGCCGAATTGTTGGCTGCAGTGCAGGTGATTGTCTACGCCGGAGCCATCGTGGTGTTGTTCTTATTCGTGATTATGTTGATCGGAGTCGACCGTCGCGAAGCCTTAACCGAAACATTGCGGTTTCAGCGCCCGATCGCAGTGGCGCTAGGGGCCATTGTTTTGGCGGAGATAATTTTCTTGACTGGCCACACCTGGGCCACGGGCGCGGCCACTCAAAGCGGAGTCCCCATTACCGGCTCAACCAGTAGCGGTGATTTGGGCAACAACATCCAGCGCGTCGCGCGGGTTTTGTTCACCGATTTTCTTTGGCCCTTCGAACTTACCGCTTTGTTGTTAGTAGTAGCAGTAGTCGGTAGCGTGGTCTTGGCGCGCGGTAGTGGTGACCGCAGCGAACGAAGCATCGAGGAACCGAGCTCGACTGCTGATTCGGAGTCGGCCTCATGATGGCGGCAATTCAAATCACCGACACCTACTACTTAGTGTTATCCGCGGCGCTGTTTTCGATCGGAGCCGTGGGCGTGTTGGTGCGCCGCAATGTGCTGGTTATGTTCATGAGCGTTGAGTTAATGCTCAACGCGGTCAACTTAACTTTTGTTGCCTTTGCCAAAACTCTTAACGACACTAGTGGTCAAGTAATTGTTTTCTTCACCTTGGTAGTAGCGGCTGCTGAAGTCGCCGTTGGTCTGGCCATCATTGTGGCTATCTTCCGTCGCCGTCGAGGCATGACCGCGGACGATATGCGAGTACTACAAGGGTGAAGGGTAAGTCATGAGTGCTTTACAAATTCTTGATTGGATCGCGCTAGTCCCCGCGCTGCCGTTACTCGGAGCAGCCATCACTTTGTTGGCTGGGCGTCGTTTGGGCAACGCTCGCTCGGCTCGCTTAGCGACCACGCTGATGTTTCTCGCCTTCGGCGTTTCTTTAGTGATGTTTGTCGCCATGTTGAGTTTGCCGGCTAGCGATCGCTCTCAGGTCAGCACACTCTTTACTTGGATGCGGGTTGACCAGCTGAGCGTTGACATTGGCTTTTTGGTTGATCCGCTTTCGATAACTTGGGCGCTACTCGTTACCGGTGTGGGCTCGCTTATCCACCTTTACGCCATTGGCTACATGCGTAACGATCCGTTGGCTTCAAGGTTCTTTGGTTTTTTCAACCTGTTTGCCGCTTCAATGCTCATTTTGGTTTTAGCTAACAACTTCTTGTTCACCTTCCTCGGTTGGGAAGGCGTGGGCTTGTGTTCGTATCTTTTGATTGCGTTTTGGCATCAACGCCCGGGCGCGGCCAAAGCCGGCAAGAAAGCATTTATCTACAACCGCGTCGGTGACGTGGGGTTTCTTATCGCCATGTTTTTAATGATTAATGAATACGGTTCGGTCGACTACGGCATTGTTAATAATTCCGTAGTCGATGGCTCCGGCGTTGCCACCGCTATTGCCCTTCTGTTATTCCTCGGGGCAATGGGCAAGAGTGCCCAGATGCCGTTGTTCCCGTGGCTGGCCGACGCGATGGAGGGACCAACTCCGGTATCGGCGTTAATGCACGCGGCCACCATGGTTACCGCGGGCGTTTTCTTAATTGCCCGGGCCCACCCGATCTTTGAGGCGAGTAGTTCGGCCATGACGGTAGTCATGTGGGTGGGGGCGGCTACCGCTCTAATCGCTGGAACCATCGCGGTATTCCAGCCCGACTTAAAGCGGGTATTGGCCTATTCGACTATTAGTCAGTTGGGGTACATGTTCTTGGCCCTCGGCGTAGGGGCGTACGTGGCGGCCATATTCATGATGCTCATGCACGCGTTTTTCAAGGGCTGCTTGTTCCTCGGTGCGGGATCGGTAATTCACGGCGACGCCGAAAATCAAGACCTGCGAATAATGGGTGGCTTCCGAAAGTTTTTACCCGTCACCGCTATTGCCATGATGATCAGCTGGCTTTCCATCGCCGGTATTCCTCCGTTCTCGGGTTTTTGGGCTAAAGACGGACTACTAGAAGCTGTTTTCGAGACCCATAATTACGCTCCGTGGATTATTGGGCTGCTGGCCGCGATCATCACCGGCATCTACATGACCCGACTTATTTACTTAACCTTTTTTGGTAACGAACGCTTCCGGGAAACTCCGCTACCCGTTGTCGCGGGGGCATCTGATGATGCTGCGACCGACACTCACGCAGTCGAAGCCGAACTGGGTTACGACCCCGACTTCGAGCCCACAGTGGCCTTCGGTGAATTACCACGCGCCGCTCGCCTTGACGGGCACGATCCCCACGAAAGCCCCAAGATAATGTTGTTCCCGATTTTGGTGTTGGCGGTTTTGGCCGCAGTGGCGGGCTTCATTAACTTGCCCATCAGTGGGTGGGAGTTTCTCTCTGAGTGGTTAGCACCGGTATTCAAAGATGTCGCCGAACCCGCGGCCTCTTCCACCACCGAGACGCTGACCTTGATAACCATCTCGGTGGTAATGGCGGTAACGGGTATAACGATTTCTTACTTCATTTATCGCCATGGTTTGGCTAAAGCCGATCGTGATCCAATGACCGCCCGGCTCGGGCCTGCGGCCACGGTGGCTGGGTCGGGCTACTACCTCGACGCCGGCGTGTCGGCGGCGGTCGATAAGCCGGGCCGAGTGACGGCAAACTTCCTTGACCAACAAGTCGATAAGAAAATCATCGACGGAACAGTTAACGGAATCGGCAAGTTGTTTATCGTCGCCGGAAACGGTCTGCGTCATATTCAAGACGGTTACATCCGTCGTTACGCGCTCGGAATAACCGTAGGAGTTGCTTCGCTGCTGCTCTTCATTCTCGCCTACGCGGTGCGTTGATCATGCCTGACTTTCCTATACTCACCGCCATTGTCGTTACTCCGATCATTGGCGCCGCCCTGATGACTTTGATTCCGGCCCGGCGGCCCGAAATCACTCGCATCGTGGCGTTGTTGTTTACCGTGGCCACCCTCGGCTTATCGATCTGGTTGCTCTGGAACTTCAAAGTTGGAGATCCTGATTTTCAGTACGTAGAGAACTACGAGTGGATACCGGGTCTCGGTGCAAGATTTATTTTGGGCGTTGACGGAATCAGTATTTTCATGGTGGTAATTACCGCTTTACTTATGCCCATCGGTTTATTGGCTTCGGCTCATCACGTCGACCACCGCGTCAAAGCGTTCTTCGGCTGGTTCTTAGTTTTAGAGACCGCAATCATGGGCATCTTTTTGTCGCTCGACCTCATCGGCTTCTTTGTCTTCTGGGAATTCATGCTCGTACCGATGTATTTCTTGATTCAAGGTTGGGGCCACGACAACCGGCGTTACGCGGCCACGAAGTTCTTCCTCTACACCGCAGTGGGCTCGGCGTTGATGTTGGCCTGCACTTTGGTGTTGGGTTTCTTGCACGAAGCGTCTACTGGGTTATTGACCTTCGACTTTCGCATTTTGGCCGCCTGGGGTTTTGGCGGGCTTTCTATTACCACCGAAACGATTTTGTTCCTCGGCTTTATGGCCGCCTTCGCCATCAAGGCGCCACTATTTCCTTTTCACACTTGGCTTCCTGACGTTCACACTGAAGCCCCCACCGCGGGTTCGGTGGTGCTGGCCGGCGTAATTATCAAGATGGGGGCGTACGGATTTATTCGATTTTCTTTTGAGCTATTCCCCCGAGCCACGGTCGACCTCGCCCCGCTGCTTTTAATAACCGCAGTCATCGGTATTTTGTACGGGTCAATTGTGGCCGCGATGCAGCGAGACTTGAAACGGTTAGTGGCTTATTCGTCGGTCGCGCACATGGGATTTGTGATTTTAGGTTTGGCCTCGCTAACCGTTATTGGTCTCAACGGGGCCACTTTCATCATGGTCAGTCATCCGCTAACCACCGGCGCGTTATTTTTGATTATCGGTTTCATTTATGAACGGCGCCACACTCGTCAGATCGACGAGCTGGGCGGAATCTGGAAGCCCGCTCCGGTGCTAACCGCGCTGTTCATTGTGGCGATGTTTGCCGGTATCGGTCTGCCCGGTTTCTCAGGTTTTGTCGGCGAGTTCCTCGCGTTGGCGGGAACGTTTATCTCTGAGCGTCCCTACGCGATTCTCGCGGCCGTGGGGGTAGTTTTGGCCGCGGTCTACATGTTGTGGGCTTTTCAACGGGTGTTCACCGGCAAACCTACGGGTGAAAACGCCAAGATGACTGACGCCACTAAACGAGAAATTCTGTTAGTGGCTCCGCTTTTGGTATTGAGTTTGTTTTTGGGGCTCTACCCCAAGCCGGTGCTAGAGCGCATTGAGCCGACCGTGAGGCAAAAAATTGCCTTCCTCGAACAAAAGACCGATTACCGGCAAAAGCGACCCCACGGTTTTGATTCGAACAGACTTGGCGGCGAGTCTTATAAAGATTTAGCGAAAAAAGCACTTAAGGAACAACGATGACGGGCTTTGTTTTGGCCGCGATCGCCCCTATCACCACCCCATCGGTTGACTGGCTCGGCGTCGCGCCGGTAATCGCCCTCGGCGGCGCCGGGGTCGCAATCGTGTTAGCGCGTGCGTTGTTGCGCCGTAGCGCGGTAACCACGCCGGTGTGTGTTGCGCTGGGAATACTGGGCGTTGTCTTGGCCGCTATCTTCGAATATCGCCTGTGGCATTTGGTGCGCGCCGACGGAGCGATTACCACCATGGCGGGCATGGTGCGAGTCGATCCGTTTGGCGTATTTCTTAGCGTTGTGGTTTTGATTGGCACTATTTACGCGCTATTTATTTCGGTGGCGTACTTAAAACGCGAATCACTTGACGCGCCTGAATACTTAGCACTGGTTATGTTGTCCGCTGCCGGAATGGTCGCCATCATTACCGCTAACGATCTAATCGCGATATTTGTTGCGCTCGAAGTATTGTCGATCCCGCTTTACGTTTTGGCCGCTTTCGATCGCCGCCGCATGGCGTCACAAGAAGCAGGACTGAAGTACTTTGTCCTCGGCGCATTCTCTTCGGCCGTATTTCTTTACGGCGTGGCGCTAACTTACGGCGCTACCGGTTCTACTTCGCTCACCGCGATTGGCGACTTCTTAGCCAACAACACGCTCTACGAACAAGGGACGCTGCTCGCCGGTGGGGCGCTATTGCTCGCGGGATTGGGGTTCAAAGTTGCCGCGGTGCCGTTTCACTTTTGGACTCCCGATGTTTATGAAGGTGCACCTACTCCGGTGACGGCCTTTATGGCTGCGGCTACCAAGGCGGCCGCTTTTGCGGTATTGATTCGAGTGTTCTCTATCGCCTTCCCGCTCTATCGCACCGACTGGAAACCCGCACTCTGGGTGTTGGCGGTGCTGACTTTGGTGGTGGGAAGCGTGGCCGCCTTAGTCCAAACCGATGTGAAGCGAATTTTGGCTTATTCGGCCATCGCGCACTCGGGTTACATCCTGATCGGTTTCCAAACCGGCACCATCGCCGGCCGGCAAGCGGCACTGTTGTATCTCCTTATTTACACTTTTATGGCCATTGGTACTTTTGCCGTGATCATGTTGGCGTCAATGACTGGTGACGATCGCCATTCCCTCGATGATTATCGGGGCTTTGCTTTGCAGCGGCCGGTTCTCGGCGGGATTTTAATATTCTTTCTTTTAGCCCAAGCCGGAATCCCGCTTACGGGAGGCTTCATCGCCAAACTAGAAGTTTTTTCTGCTGCCGCTCAATCTAATAACTATTCACTTTTAGTAATTGGAGTATTGGCCGCAGTGGTAGCGATGTTCTTCTATTTGCGCATTGCGTTGGCTTTAGCGTCACCGGCTACCGGAGGTGAATATTTCAGCGATCGTCGCGTCGACCGCTGGAGCGGGGTAGTGGTTGCCACCGCCGCGCTGGCGGTGTTAGCGACTGGGGTCACCCCCGGCCCATTTATCGACTGGGCGCGCCAGGCGGTTTATTTTGTCTAAAGAAGATTTGGTGCCGATTACTTCTACTCCCGAGTGGAAGGCGCTGAGTAAGCACTACAAAAAGATTCAAGACGTTACCTTGCGAGATCTATTTGCCGCCGACCCCAATCGCGGCGAAGACTTAACCGTCGAGGGGGGAGATCTTTACCTCGATTACTCCAAAAATCGACTGACGGCTGAAACTATGACCAAGTTGATCGCGCTCGCTCGCCGAGCCGGCGTCGAAGAGCTGCGCGACTCCATGTTTGCCGGCGAAAAGATCAACGTCACCGAAAATCGGGCGGTTCTCCACGTGGCGTTACGCGCCCCCCGCGGGGAAAAGATTTTCGTTGATGGCGTTGATGTAGTCCCTGAAGTACACGCGGTGCTCGATCGAATGGGTGATTTTTCTAACCGAGTTCGTTCGGGCGAGTGGGTGGGGCATACCGGCAAACGGATTCGCAACGTAATTAATATCGGAATCGGTGGTAGCGACTTAGGTCCACGCATGGCCAACGAAGCATTACGGGATTTTACCGATCGGTCTATGACTTTCCGTTTTGTTTCTAATGTCGACGGCAATGATTTTTGGGAAGCAACCCAAGACCTTGATCCCGAGGAGACTCTATTTATTATCGTCTCGAAAACTTTCACCACGCTCGAAACTATGACTAACGCGCAAAGCGCGCGCGAATGGTCGTTGGCCAAACTCGGCGATAAATCGTCAGTAGCAAAACATTTTGTCGCGGTGTCAACTAATGAGGCCGCGGTGGCTGAGTTCGGAATTAACCCCGACAATATGTTTGGTTTTTGGGATTGGGTTGGTGGGCGGTATTCGTTTGATTCCGCGGTAGGGCTGTCGTTGATGGTGGCCATTGGTCCGGCGGCGTTTTCTTCCCTGCTCGAAGGTTTTCACGCCATCGACGAACATTTCCGCACCGCCCCCATCGAATCCAACTTGCCTATGTTGTTAGGTTTGATCGGAATTTGGTATAACAATTTTTTTGGCGCGCAAACCGTAGCGGTATTGCCTTACAGCGATTATCTTGCTGATTTTCCGACTTATCTCCAGCAACTCGATATGGAGAGCGACGGTAAATCGGTAGACCGTCAGGGCCGGCCCATCGATTGTCAGACCGGACCGATTGTTTGGGGTCAGCCCGGCACCAACGGCCAGCACGCTTATTACCAACTCATTCATCAGGGCACCAAGCTCATTCCGTGTGATTTCATCGGCTTTTCTCGGTCGCGGCACAAAGTTGGCGATCATCAAAATCTCTTGTTGGCTAACTATCTCGCCCAAACCCAAGCGTTGGCGTTTGGTCGATCGGCCGAAGAAGTGGCGGCCGAAGGAGTGCCGCCCGAACAAGTACCGCACCGAACTTTCGCCGGCAATCACCCGACTAACTCCATCTTGGTGCCCGAGTTGTCGCCCTACACATTGGGTCAATTAGTTGCACTTTACGAACACAAAGTATTCACCCAAGGAGCAATTTGGAATATAAATAGTTTTGACCAGTGGGGTGTTGAACTAGGTAAAAAATTAGCGATGGAAATAGTGCCCGAACTTGATTCCGCTGCCGAACCCGAACTCGCCCACGACTCGTCAACTAATACTTTATTGCGACGCTATCGGCGCCAGCGCGACAACAACTAGCGCGTAGGGGCGCGATTGCTCCGACTCCACCATCGGCGCCCGCGGCGCGGAGTTGAATCTGACGTCTGGGCCGGTCGGCGGCTCTGGTGCGCGGCCAAAGTTTTTTTGGCTCTTTCGTACGCGTCGGCAATAATTGCTTCCGCACCATCGAAATCATAAAAGTTTCGGTCGTCGATGGGGGCGGGTAAGACTATTAAGTCAACTTCGGCCGGCACCCATTGCCGTTCAAGATCAAAGCGCTGGTCTCGGGAAATCGCGAACGCGCGCATGGCCACATCAAGCGGGGACCTAATCAAGCGGTCACTCATGGGGTCAGAAATATCGAGCACGTAGACGCGATTGATTGGTCCCGCCAGCGCGTGAGAAATGGGAACGAGATTGACTACGCCGCCGTCGACGAGAGTGCGCTGGTGGAGATCGACGGGGGGAAATATCCCCGGCAGCGCGCTGCTAGCTAACAAACTTGGTGCTAGTGGGCCCCGGACGAGCACGCATTCTTCGCCGGTTTCGAGATCGGCGGTAACGACCCGCAACGGGATCTTCAGGTCGGCAAAGGTTTCCGCCGGTGAAGCGGCCGCGATTAACTCGGCTAGACCGGTGCTGGCTACGAGGTGGTCGTCGCGGCGCAAGATGTTCCACATCCGGCTCACCACTGTGCCCGGGAATACCTGCTCACGCTCGAGGTTGAGCCAGACCGATTCGAGATGGTCGATGGCTTCCACCGTCGGATTATGAGCGATTACCGCTCCGTTGAGCGCCCCAACTGAGGTGCCAATAATCACATCGGGCACGATGCCTCTCTCTAGTAACGCTCGCAACATGCCCACTTGAGCCACCCCGCGGTTCCCCCCACCCGAAAGCACAAAAGCGGTCTTGGTCTTGGCGGTCTCCATGTCCTTGATAATGGCCTCCTTGGCCGAGGCGGGCCAGCAAATTTTGCCTCTCGCCGGTTCGCCCCGTGGCGTATTCCTATCGGTATGCTGACACAGGTTGAGAAATAAGCCTCGAACCGCGGTTAAGTCATTACTAACGCTAGTTATGAGCCCGTAGGCGAGTCGAAAATCGAAAAGGATGCGTTCAGAATCGTGACTGAGTTCTACCGCGAGTACTTAGCCGTGGCCGTTCTTATTGGCGCCGCGCTGGCTCTAGTTGGTCTCATGCTCGGAGTCGGAAAACTGATTCGTCCGGTGCGTCCGCAAGCCGATAAGTACATCACTTACGAAGCCGGTTCTGACCCAGTAGGCGGCTGGGGCCAGTCGAATGTTCGTTATTACGTTTACGCGTTGTTGTTTGTGATCTTTGACGTTGAAGCAGTATTTATTTTTCCGTGGGCGGTAGGACTTGAGCCGCTCGGGATATTTGGTTTAGTTGAGATGGTGGTCTTTATTTTGATTTTGGTCTTAGGGCTAGTTTACGCGTGGCGCAAGGGGGTTTTACGGTGGGCTTAATCGAAAAAGGGTTAATGCCCAAACCGCTTACGCAGTTACTTAATTACAGTCGCAAGTATTCGTTGTGGATGTTTCAGTGGGGATTAGCGTGTTGCGCCATCGAGATGGGCGCGGCGCTCGCGAGTCCGCGTTACGACATGATGCGACTAGGGGTGATTCCTTTTCCGGCCAGTCCTCGTCAGTCTGACCTAGTAGTGATTTCGGGCACGGTAACGGACAAGATGGCGCCCGCTATCCGTCGGCTCTACGAACAAATGCCTGACCCTAAATACGTAATCTCCATGGGTGCGTGCGCTAACTGCGGCGGTCCGTATTGGGATTCGTATTCGGTTACCAAAGGGGTCGACCAGATCATTCCCGTTGATATCTACATTCCGGGTTGCCCGCCCCGCCCCGAAGCTCTATTACAAGCAGTAGTAATGCTGCAAGAAAGAATTCAGAACGAAGGCATTGGCAACGATGAGTTGGCCCAACGCTGGCGGGGGGAGAAGATCACCGTTGCCTGACGAGACCACTACCCCGACCGAGACCCCTGGCGTTGAAGAAGTGGCGGTGGTTCCGGTGTCGGCTAACGCCCAAGAGATTCTCAACCTGATTAACTCCGAACTCGGCGCTGGAGTAATAGAAGCGATCCCGCTATTTTCTGACGTAGTAGTGCGGGTGCGCCCCGAAGCGTGGCGTCAAGCCGCCGAAGTCGCGCGCGACAAACTGGCGTGCGATTACATAACTTTTGTTTCGGGGATCGATTGGATGCCCGCGCCTAAAGAAGAAGGGGCCGAAGCCGACGGCGACACTTCAACTCCAGCTCAACCCACCGAAATGACTCCGGGGGCGGCCGGAGCGGCGGGGCGGTTCCAAGTTTTCGCTCACGTGCAGTCAACCACTCGACATTGGGGAATCACCTTCAAGGCCGACCTAGACGAAAACGATCCCCACATCGAATCGTGGGTGAGTGTGTATCCCGGCGCCGACTGGCACGAGCGAGAGTGTGCGGAAATGTTTGGCTTTAAGTTCGATGGCCATCCCAACTTGCGCCTGCTGTATCTTCCCGCTGCTTTCGAAGGGCATCCGCTGCGCAAAGATTTCCCCCTTTTAGCGCGCGTGGTAAAGCCGTGGCCCGGAATCGTCAACGTAGAGGGAATGCCCGAGTCCGATAGTCCCGAGCCTGATTCGCCCGCGGCGGCTACTACTGAAAACCCCGGCGCATGAGCACAACCGGCACCCCGGCAGCGGGTTCGACTTCTCCCGACTTCACTATCGACCCAGGCTCTATGCGCCACTTAGCCCAAGCGCAAGTGAACGTCGAGCTCGACACCGGCGACATGATCTTGAATCTTGGCCCGCAACACCCCGCGACGCACGGAACTTTGCGGCTAGTGGTGCGCCTTGACGGCGAACGGGTTATTTCTGCTGACCCCATCATTGGCTACATGCATCGGGGCTACGAAAAGATCACCGAGTTTCGTACCTACCCGCAGGTCACCACGCTGATTAACCGCATTGACTGGCTTTCTAGTTTCGCCAACGAAGTTCCGTTTGTTTCGGCGGCCGAAAAACTTATGGACATCGAGGCACCACCCCGAGCGCAATACATCCGGACGATCCTGACCGAGTTGTCTCGTATCGCTACTTTCTTGTTGTTCTTAGGCGAGATGGGTTTGCAGGTCGGCGCCCTCACGCCCGCGTTTTACGGTTTCCGCGACCGCGAGCACATCCTTAATCTCATTGAATCAGCCACGGGTGGGCGTTTTCATCCCAACTTCAACCGCATCGGTGGGCTCAAAGATGATTTACCCTGGGGTTGGTTGGCCGAGGCTCGTTCGGCCATGCAGGTCGTGTTCGACGCGTGCGACACCTTCGAAAATCTTGTGCTCGGAAACGAAATCTTCGCCGCGCGCTGTAAGGGCATCGGAATTATCCCGGCCAAACTCGGCGTCGCTTACGGCGTGTCGGGTTCTAACTTGCGCGCGTCGGGGGTCGACTGGGACCTACGCCGAGACGGCGACCCCTACCTCGTCTATCCCGAACTTGATTTCAAAGTCTGGACCCATCCCGACGGCGATTCGTTTTCTCGCTACTTCGTGCGGCTACAAGAAACGCGTGAGTCGGCGCGCATGGTGCTGCAGTGTCTTGACGCGATTCCCGCCGGACCGGTAATGACCAAGGTGCCCCTCATCATCAAGGTCCCCGCAGGCGAGGTTTGGGTCGAGAACGAAAACCCGCTAGGCCAAATGGGCTACTACGTGGTATCCAAGGGGGGCACCGGCCCGTTCCGAGTCAAGATTCGCTCGGCGTCCTTTAGCAATATTTCGATCTTGCCGTGGTTATTACAGGGGGTTTATGTCCCTGACGTCGTAACTATTTTGGCCGGGCTGTACTTTATTTTGGGCGACATCGACCGATGATGGTGGGCTAGATGGACTCCTCAATGATGTTGGCCTTAGAAATCGGTTGGGGCACAACGCTGGCGATTAAGACCTTGGTGGTGCTCACCATTATTCCTTTGGGCGCGCTGATTTTGGGCTACACGTTTTTGCTCAAGATGATGAGCCACATGCAGAGTCGGTTGGGGCCGATGGATCCGGGCGGCTTTCACGGCTGGTTCCAGTTGGTGGGTGACGGACTTAAGTTTTTACAAAAAGAAGACATCATGCCCGCCCAAGCCGACCGAAAAGTTTTCGCTATGGCCCCCGCGGTGGTGGTGCTTTCAACCTTTCTCATTTTTGCCGTCATACCGATGGGTCCAGATTTAGTAGTTGAAAATCTTGATGTTGGTATTTTTTATGCGTTAGCGGTATCGAGTCTTTCGGTCGTGGGCGTATTAATGGCCGGCTGGTCGAGCGCTAATAAGTTTGCCCTCCTTAGCGCGCTGCGTTCGGCCGCTCAGCTAATCGCTTACGAGTTGCCGTTGTTGTTGGCTACGGTTGGAGTGATCATTCAGGCGGGAACACTCAACTTGCAAGAGATTGTTTTGGCTCAGCAAAATGGCGCCATTTTCGGCTGGAGCGGGATTGGTGACCCGTTCATCCTCACGCAATTTGTCGGTTTCACTCTTTTCTTGGTCGCGGCGCAAGCCGAATTGTCGCAAACTCCCTTCGACATGCCGGTGGCGGAAAGCGAACTGGTATCGGGCTACATGGTCGAATACACCGGTTTTCGGTTCCTGTTCTTTTTCATTGGCGAGTTCGGAACCGCTTTCGCCTTTGCCGCCATCGCGGCCACCTTATTCTTGGGCGGTTGGTCGATACCGGGGGTGACGGGCGATATGGCCAATATCCTCGGCCCGTTTGTACTCTTCGCCAAACTCATGGCGGTGGCCTTCTTGATGTTTTGGGTGCGCTTTACTTATCCTCGGTTGCGAGAAGATCAACTCCAATCGTTGGCCTGGAAAGTTCTGATTCCGATCGGCTTAATAAATATTTTAATTACCGGAATTCTTAAGGTGGCGATCTAATGGCTAAACCTAAGATCCCGGGTCTTTTAGTCGGTCTTGGCATCACCTTTAAGACCATGCTCAAACCGGCAGTGACGGTGCAGTATCCGCACGAAAAAGAAATCCCCGCCCCGCGCGCTCGAGGGGTTATTGCCCTCAAAGAAGAAAACTGCACGGTTTGTATGTTGTGCGCTCGTCAGTGCCCCGACTGGTGCATTTACATTGAAGGGCATAAAGAAAAGCGTCCACCTCGGCGCGAAGGGGGGCGAGAGCGCTCGGTTAGCGTGCTCGATCGTTTCGATATCGACTACTCCCTTTGCATGTACTGCGGAATTTGCGTTGAAGTATGTCCGTTCGATGCCTTGTTCTGGTCGCCCGAGTACGAATATTCCGAGAACCGCATCGGAGAGTTGTTGCACGATAAGCAAAAACTCGGCGAATGGATGGCTACGGTGCCGCCGCGTGAACCGCTCGAAATTGGCGCCGAGCCGGGCAAGGCGGCCAAGAAATGACGTTTAATCATAAAGGTGGGCGGCGCTGATGTGGGGGCAGCAGGTGGTGTTTTGGCTGCTGGCCATTGCCATGGGGGCAGCCGCGATTGGCGTAGTGCGCAGTCGCGATGTGGTGCATTCGGTTTTATTTTTGGTGGTGGTGCTAGCCGGAGCGGCCGCGCAGTACATATTGTTGGCCGCCGAGTTCGTCGCCTGGGTACAGGTATTGATTTATATCGGTGCGGTAGTGGTGCTGTTCTTGTTCGGAGTAATGCTCACGCGTTCACCTATGGGGCACGATTCAAATCGACTCGACAACGATCAACGCTGGGCCGCCGGAGTCGTCGCGTTGTTGATCTTTGGAGTTTTGACCGCGCTGTTGGTCGATGCTTTTGGCGGCCAGCAGATCAATTTCGGCCCCGAACTAGTCGCCCAGGGTAGCCCCCAAGCCATCGGCAGCGATCTGTTTCGCACTTTTATTGTGCCTTTCGAAGTGGTTTCGATGCTCTTGCTGGCGGCATTAGTCGGTGCGGTTGTTATGGCGCGAAAGGATTAGTCGGTGGAACTTAATCAGTTTCTCATTCTGAGCGCATTTATTTTTGCCGTGGGGGTTTACGGTGTGCTCGCTCGCCGCAACGGAGTCTTGGTGCTGATGAGCGTAGAACTCATGCTCAACGCGGTAAACCTAAATCTCATCGCCTTTTCGGCCTTTAACCAAAATATCAACGGCCAGATTTTCGCCTTATTCATCATTGCGGTCGCCGCGGCCGAAGTGGGCGTGGGGCTGGCCATTATCTTGCTGATCTACCGAAATCTCCGCAGTCCCGACCTCGACCAAGTCGAACAGTTGAAGGGCTGACGTGATGCTGAATTCCGTTTGGATTATTCCCGCCTTGCCCGCGCTTTCGTTTGTACTCGTTCTATTTTTCGGCAAGCGTCTGCCTAAACGAGGAGCCGAGATCGCTATTACTGCGGTCGCCGCTTCGTTCATCGCCTCGTGCTGGGCGGCGGTGGAGTGGATAGATCGAGTTAACGCCGCCGAACACGGGGCAAGCATCGGTGCATTTTTCGGCAAGTCGGTGATGTTCAGCGGCGAAGGTGGCGCGGCGGTGGAGCCAGTTGTTAATTCGGTGACTTGGTGGCAAAACGGCGGCATTGATTTTGGCGTCGGAACTTACGTCGACGGTTTAACGGTGATGATGATGTTCGTCGTCACGCTGATTTCTTTATTGGTGCACATCTATTCAACCGGTTACATGCACGACGATCGCCGTTACACCTGGTACTACGCCGGTTTGTCGCTTTTTACCGCGTCAATGCTCACGCTGGTGGTGTCGGCGGGCACTCTGCAAATGCTTGTCGGCTGGGAGCTCGTCGGGCTGTGTTCGTTTATGTTGATCGGCTTTTGGTGGGAAGAGCGGGAAAACTCTCGGGCCGCGATCAAGGCGTTCCTCATGACTCGCACGGGGGACATCGGCTTGATGATCGGTATCATCGTTTTGTTCTTTGCCGTGGGTTCGTTCGATATTGCTAAAACCAACGCTTACGCGCTTAACGGCGCCAGCCACCACGACATCTTGTTAGTGGCGTCGGTGTGTCTGCTCATCGGGATTATGGGCAAGAGCGGACAATTCCCACTCCACACCTGGCTGCCCGACGCAATGGCCGGTCCCACCCCAGTGTCAGCTTTGATTCACGCCGCCACCATGGTGGTGGCGGGAGTTTATTTAGGGGCGCGGCTTTACCCCGTTTTTTACGAAGGTTTCTCAATCTTCAACGGTGGCATCAACATGATGGCCTTAGTGGGGGGAATAACTATCTTGGTGGGGGCATCGTTGGCGTTTGTTCAACGCGACATCAAGAAAGTTTTGGCCTATTCAACTATTAGCCAACTCGGTTACATGATTTTGGCCTTAGGCGTAGGTGCGTGGGTCGCGGCAGTATTTCACTTGTTTACTCACGCCATATTCAAGGCGCTGTTATTCCTCGGCGCGGGATCGGTAAGTCACGGTGGCACCCACCACAGTTTCGACATGCGCGAAATGGGCGGCCTGCGCAAAAAAATGCCCATCACTTTTTGGACATTCATAATCGGCTCGTTGGCTTTAGCGGGTATTTTCCCGTTGGCCGGATTCTGGTCGAAAGATGAGATTTTGGTTAATGCCGGCAGTAATGGGTTCGAGCTGTTCTTGGTCGTGGGCTTGGCGGGAGCATTTTTGACTGCGGCCTACATGACTCGCTGCGTATATTTAACTTTCTTCGGTGAATATCGAGGCCACCACCACCCCCACGAGTCCGAGCGCAGCATTACTACTCCGCTCGTAATTCTCGCCGGCCTCACCATCGTGGCTGGTTTGATCAATGCCGCCCCCCTCGGCATCGAGAAGTTCACCGAATGGGTTGAGCCCACCACTAATTTCCCCGACCTCGTGCACGCCGAGTTTGATGCGCCCCTGGCTATTATTTCGGTTTCTATTGCGTTATTTGCCATTGGTGTCATGTCGTACTTCTTATTCCGACGGGAAGAGTCTTCGGCGTTAAAGGGGCTCACGCAACGCAATCGCTTGGCTCGCACCGGGTACACCTTGCTTGAGCGTAAGTACTACATCGACTACCTCTACGAAAACATCATCGTCGAAGGAATCCGCGAGCCCATTGCTCGGGCTATGTACTGGGTGAATCAAAATGTCATCGATGCATTAGTGAACTTAGTAGGACGCTCCGCCGTTCGAGTGGGGCGTTTCGCCTACGAAAATATCGACCAAAAGGGCATTGACCGAGCCATTAATGCCAGCGCAGCCGAGTTTGGTGTGGCGGGGGGAGAGTTGCAACGAATTCAGTCGGGTTCGGTGCAGCGCTACGCCTTGTACATCTTTGCCGCGGTCGGGGCAATAAGTGTGGCGTTGTTTGTTTTGAGTGTGGCGTAACCGTGAACAGAATCTTTACCAAAGTGAGGTTTGATCAAATGGGAGGGACACGATAGCGATGACATTATTTGACGAATGGGCCTTAACGCTGGCGGTCTTTTTGCCGTTAGTAGGAATGGCGCTCGTTTTGCTGATACCGCGTGGGCAAGAGACTGCGGTCAAGGCGGTAGCGCTAATCACATCACTGGTCACTCTGGGAGTAGGGGTGGGCATTCTTACTCAGTTCAACTACGGCAAAGCCCGCGCGCTGCAGTTCTCGGTTAATGAGTCGTGGATTGATGTCATCAACAGCCGGTTCCACTTAGGCATTGACGGCATTTCGTTGCCGTTGTTGATTTTGTCGATGCTTATTGTTCCGCTTTGCATCATTTATTCGTGGAACCATTTCCCCGAGCCCCATAACCCCAAAGCGTTCTTGGCTCTGATCTTGTTGCTTGAAGTCGGAATGAACGGGACATTCGTGTCGCAAGACCTCATCTTGTTCTTCATCTTCTTCGAGGTCGTATTGCTACCGATGTTCTTCATGATCGGCGTGTGGGGCGGCCCCAATCGTGAATACGCTTCAATCAAGTTCTTCTTGTTCACTTTGTTTGGTTCGGCGCTTATGTTGGTGGCGTTCTTAGCGCTGTTCTTTACCTCGAAAGAAGCAACCTTCGATATGGTCAGGCTGGCCCAATTCGGTGGTAGCGGTATTGACCACACCACCCAGCTGCTTATTTTTGCGGGATTGTTCCTTGGGTTTGCCATCAAAGTTCCGATGTTCCCGTTCCATACGTGGTTACCCGATGCCCATACCGAGGCCCCAACCGTTGGTTCGGTTCTACTGGCCGCGGTGTTGCTGAAACTCGGCACCTACGGTTTCATTCGCATCGCGTTGCCGATTTTGCCCGACGCGGCCGAGGCGTGGGCGCCGTGGATTGGTTTGCTTGCGGTCATCGGAATTATTTATGGCGCGCTCTGTTGTTTGGCTCAGCGCGATATGAAACGATTGATCGCGTTTTCGTCGGTGTCGCACATGGGATTTGTGATGCTCGGCATCGCCACGTTGACCAGTTTTGGAATCAACGCCGCCGTATTCGGAATGGTGGCTCACGGACTCATCACCGGAATGCTCTTCTTCGTCGCCGGCTCGGTGGGCGAGCGCTACCACACGCGCGAGATGGGTCGATTAGGCGGTCTGCTTACTCAAGCCCCCAAGTTGGGCTGGATACTGGGCTTTTCGGCTATGGCTTCGTTGGGCTTGCCCGGTCTGGCCGGTTTCTGGGGTGAGTTCCCCGCCATTTTGGCCGCCTACGAACCCGCGAATTTGGCTAACGGTTTGTTCGGTACCAGCAATCTCGTAACCTTCCGTTCGTTCATGATCGTGGCCGCCATCGGAACGGTTTTGGCCGCCGGCTATCTGTTGTGGATGTTGCAGCGAGTGGCTTTCGGTAAACCTAAGCCCGAGTTTGAGGCGACCCACATTCACGATGTTCACGCTTCGGAATGGATTGCTTGGACTCCGATCTTGGTGTTGATTGTGGTTCTCGGTATTTTCCCCGGTCTCCTGTTTTCGATCACCGACGGAGCGGCCAGTTCGTTAACGAAGGTATTCGGGGGTTAGTCACGCCGTGAATCCAGTTATTGACTACCACGCGCTCGCGCCCGAAATCGTTCTTTCGGTAACGATAATTTTGTGTTTGTTAGTTGATTTATTTATTCCCGATCGCCCTCGCTTAGTTCCGCAGCTCGCGAGTTTGGGTGTACTGGCCGCCATTATTCCGGTTTTGACCTTGGCGGTCTCTGGTACCGACGTATCAATGTTTGGCGGGGCATTTGTCGTAGACAACTACGCCCTCGCCTTCGATGGTCTGTTTTTAGTCGTGGCTTACATAACCCTGCTGGTCTCTTTCGATGAGATTGCTGACGGTGATTATTACGGCGGTGAGTACTACGTGCTCCTCCTTACTTCGGTGCTCGGAATGGTGATGATGGCGTCATCACGAGACTTAGTTTCTATATTCATTGCTCTAGAAACCATTTCGATCCCAACTTTCGTATTAGCAGGCTGGCGCAAGCACGACACTAAATCTAACGAGGCCGCGATCAAATATTTCCTTATCGGAGTCTTGTCGTCGGCCGTAATGCTCTACGGAATGTCGTTGATCTTTGGTTTCGCCAACGGAACCAAACTCTCGGTGATATCTGAGTATTCCGCCGGCTCTCCTCCCGCTCTATTTGCGGTGGCTATTTTCCTCACCATTGTTGGCTTTGCGTTCAAGGTAAGTGCGGTGCCGTTTCACTTTTGGGCCCCCGACACTTACGAAGGCGCACCTTTACCCGTCACCGCTTTTCTTTCGGTGGCGTCAAAGGCCGCGGGTTTCGTTGCCCTGCTGACGATTATTCGGTTCGGATTTTTCAATTCATCTGATTCATGGCAACCGTTGATTTGGGTGTTAGCGGCCGCATCAATGACTTTCGGGAACTTGGCCGCTTTGCGCCAAACCAACATCGTGCGCATGTTGGCCTATTCGTCGATCGCCCAAGGGGGATTCATCTTGGTTCCTCTGGCCGTGGCGGGGGATGTTTCGGGTCCGTCAGCGTGGGAAGCCGTGTTGGTCTACTTAATGATTTACGCGGCCATGAACTTAGGTGCGTTTGCGGTCGTTATGGCCGTTTCTCGTCGCACCCACTCAACCGAAATCTCAAGTTTTGCTGGCCTCGGGCGGGTTGATTCGGTTAACGCAGTGATGCTTTCGCTGTTTATGTTTTCTTTGGCCGGTATTCCTCCGTTGGCCGGTTGGTTCGCCAAGTTTGTTATTTTCCGTGCAGTATTCGACGCGGGAACCACCGCCGCAGTAGTGCTAGGCGTTATTGCTGCTCTTAACGCCGTAGTGGCGTTTTTCTACTATTCCAATGTTGTCCGGCGAATGTGGTTCGACGAAGCACCTGAAGTTGTCAGTTCGCCGCGCCCGGCATCGGTCGCACTGACTTTGGCGATCGGGATCACGGTGGTAGTGGTAGTGGTAGTGGGGGTTTACCCCGAAGTGTTTGCTCGCCTCGGGCAACTCGCTTTCGCCTCGGGCTAGGGTTCCTTGCCCGCGTCGCGCAAGGTGTGACGCGAGTCAAGAACTGGAGGAATCGTGGCCCTGGGGGTTAAAAGCCAACTTGATGAGTTGATTCGTCGTAACGGTCCTATTACGTTTTCTGAGTTTCAATCGGTAGCGCTGTACGACCCCGAGGACGGATTTTTTTCGGGCGCGGCCTCTACTTCAGGGGCGGGGCGGGGGAATCGCGACTTCATTACCAGCCCTGAAGTCGGTTCACTGTTTGGCGTTTTATTGGCCCGCTTTCTGGACGAGGCTTGGGTGCGCTTGGGTTCGCCCGACCCGTTTTTTGTTGTAGAAGTTGGCGCCGGGAACGGACGGTTAGCCCAAACGATTATCAAGAGTGAACCTAGTTGCTCCTCGGCGTTGCGTTATGTGTTGGTCGAAACCTCCGAGCGTCAGATCAACGAACAACGCCGCCTCCTTAGCATCGAACCCACCGACGAAGTTTTAGGTCCGGTAGTGCCGGGTCAAGATCTCGACGACCCGCCCGAGTTTTTAACCGGTGCCGGCCCGCTAGTTACCGCTTTGGCCGATCTACCGGCGGGAGCAATAACCGGAGTAGTTCTCGCTAACGAACTGCTGGACAATTTGCCCGTACGGGTAGTTGAGCGTAGTGACAAAAGTTGGCTTGAGGTACGCGTCGGTCTCGACCAAC
>SHUY01000085.1 GCA_009694435.1 Acidimicrobiia bacterium
CGGCCAGTAATTTAGACAGTTTGGCTATCTTCTTTTCTGCTTTCTTGGACTTCGCCACCGCCCGATCAACTAGTTTTTTGAGCGACTTGGGGGTAGAGCCAATGTAAGACTTATTCGGCTTGCCTTTGCCGTTAAAGCGATTATCAGCCTTATTGACATCGGACTGGAAGTGCACGATAAGTTTGTCGAGCAAAACGAGTTCCCCGTAGCAATCGTTCCAAGGCAGCTGGCAGACCGCTAATACCATCCTTTCGCTCTCATCGTAGTTAGCAGTGCTTTCCTCGACAAGACCCATTACCTCTTCAACGGTGGCTTCGTCTTCGTCCCCCCTCGAGACCCCTGCGTGGGCTGCGGTCACACTAGTTAGAAGCAATACCGCAAGACCAACCGAAACTAGTCGTTTAATCATGATCCAATCACTTTCGTCTCGTTTATAATGACGTCGTTACATTCACTCCAACGCGTAGCCTCCGCTGCCCTTAGTTTGACCGAGGCTCCCAAATTGGCTATTTGGTGGTGCGCTCGGAGGGAGTCGAACCCCCAATCTTCTGATCCGTAGAACCTGCTGTGCTGTCTCATAGCGTCTCAACCCTATAAAAAGATCAAATAAAACGATAAATTCCTAGCTCCGATTGCCGTTGGCGATGGCCGAGATGGTGGCCAGTGAAAGCACCGACAGTGCCGGTAGATACTGCTTGACCGAGTCACCGGCCTTGATGTGCATGCCGACAGCACCGACCATGAATGCGGCCAGGCCAATCGAGGCGGGCCGGGTAATCCGCGGCACGAAGTTACCAACCAACATCGCCGAGGCCAAGGCCACCTTGGTTGCGCCCACGGCGTACATGGCGGGCTCGGGCAGCCCGTAGACGGCGAACTCCTCTTTCATATTCTTTGCTTCACCGCCTCGGTAGCCGGTGTCCTTGTTGAACCGTAAAGTCCACACGTTCAGTATCCAAAGCGCAGCCGCAGTCTGGGCGATCTTACCGATCACATTCATAGGTCAGTTCCTTCTGTGGGGAGTGGTGGCCAAAGTATACCCAAGGTCGTTCATCCCGCCCGATTGTCGGCTCGGCTCATCAGCCTTCGGGTCCGGCGTATCATTGCGCAACGAACAACACGACGAGAACGGCGTTCACCGCACCGAGTAACGCAGCCGGCACCATGAGTCGAACAGCGTCATGGACCCTGATGCGCACGATCAGACCAAGGATCATCAGCGCCGCGAGTCCACCAGCAGCGAGGGCTCCCAACGGCGCAACGACTAGGCCCAGCAGCACTCCCGCACCGCCCAGTAACTCCATTACGCCGACCAACCAACGCACGGCGGGTACCCCGAACCGCTCGAACTCACTCCTAGATGCGGATTGGAACAGAACCTTGAAGCCGTAGAACAAAAACGACAGCCCTGATACGAGAGCCAACACCACTAAAGCCACGGTAGACAGTACATCGGGGTTGACGCGACGGCACATTTGGTGTCGAGAAACTGTCCCCACCGCCCCTCGGGCGGAGAGTCGGACTCGGGTGCGCTCGGAGGGAGTCGAACCCCCAACCTTCTGATCCGTAGTCAGATGCTCTATCCATTGAGCTACGAGCGCGTGAACCTCAGTCTAGAACAACCGTTACTAATAATGGCCGGCCTAAACGGCTAACTCTCCGATCATAGACTCACCCCGTGCGACGGATGGTTGGCCGGCTCGGGCTCATATTGGTTGGTTTCGGTGTCCTAACTTTTATCTTTGTTGCCTATCAACTATGGGGAACCGGTCTTTACGCGGCCAATGAACAATCAGATCTGCACGCTCAATTCGATCGCACGCTAGAAAAATCTGCCCGCACACCAACGCTCAATCCCACTCCTCCTACCGCTACGCCCGGAGAGCCCGTAGCGCAAATCCGTATTCCAAAAATTGGGGTGGACGAAATTGTCGTTAGCGGGGTGAGCGTCGCCGACCTGCGTATGGGGCCGGGCCATTACCCCGAAAGCCCGTGGCCGGGTCAAGCGGGCAACGCGGCCATAGCGGGCCACCGCACCACTTACGGGGCTCCGTTTTCTGACCTCGACCAGCTCGTCGTCGGCGACACCATTGTCGTGCGTACGGTGCAGGGTCGGTTCGACTATTTAGTAACCGAGAGCAAAGTGGTTAAGCCGAGCGATGTGTCGGTGCTCAATCCTCGATCGGCCGCCACGCTCACTCTCACCACCTGCAACCCTAAATATTCGGCCGCCCAGCGGCTGGTGATTTTCGCCGATTTACGCGCTAACCAATCGCCACTCCCCGCCACCGCTAGTGGGCCCGCTGCTTCGTCCGCCGTGCTCAACGAACCGGGCGGAGCCATAACTCCGGTAGTGCTTTCGGGCTTACTCGCACTAGGAGTGGGGTTGGTGTGGTGGTGGCTATTTCGCCGCCGCCGTCGCTGGTACGTATGGCTGGCCGGGGCAAGCGTATTTCTGGTGACTTTTCTGGTGTTTTCCTTTTACCTCGAGCGCACCCTTCCGGCTAATTACTAGGGCTCGATAGCTCGTACCTCAAGATGGGCGACTAACTTCGGGGTTTAATAATTCATTTACCTCAGGAGAAAATATGTTGGCCGTAGGAACTACCGCACCCGATTTCACCCTTAAAGATCAGTCCGGCAACGAAGTAAGCCTCTCGGGTTACCGGGGCACATCGCCCGTAGTCTTGGTGTTTTATCCGTTCACTTTCACCGGAGTATGTCAAGGTGAACTGTGCGAGTTGCGAGACAACCCCGGCGACTACACCCGTGACGGCGCGCAAGTTATCGCGCTTAGTTGCGACTCGCGTTTCGCGCAAGCCCAATGGGCGGAATCCGAAGGTTTTGATTTTCCCGTGTTGAGCGACTTTTGGCCCCACGGAGCGGTGGCCAAAGCCTACGAAGCGTTTAACGAAGACCTCGGCTGCGCTAACCGAGTTACTTACGTTATTGACGCCGAAGGGAAAATCGTTTCCAGTTTTGCCACCGGCGATCTTGGCACCGCGCGCGACAAAACGGAGTACGCCGAAGCGCTAGCCAAACTCGGCTAACAACAACTCCCGCTCACTCGCGCCGGTCGCTAGGGGGACGGAAGTGGAACTTCTACTGGCCCGGTCGCTAAGGAAAGATCAACGCAGTCGTTGTCGCGCTCATAACCGCGTCCTTGTAAGTTAAGAAGATTTACCGGCTCCGCCCCCAGCGGGAACGGGCCCCAGTGCCAAGTACCAGCGTGCAAAACAACGGTGGCAAATTTTGGCAATAAGAACGCTTGGAGTTGCTCGCGATCGTCGGGGGAAGAAAACTCCGCGTTCAAGGGCGCTACTACTAAGACCGAATCGACATTGATTGGCGTAAGCGCTTGGGTGTGAGTGGCGTGGCGATAAAGACGGTCACAGATCAAAGACTGGCCGACGCGCGAAATCTCGTCGGCACTATGAGTAATCACATTGAGGTGTGGGTCGCTCCACGCGAATTCGAGCCCCTGGTTGGCGTCGGCCGGGTCGGTATCGGCTACCGGCAACCACCCAAACGGCGCCCACGCGGGAGCGGTGAGCGGTGTTGCGGTGAGAACAAACGGCTTATCCATACCCCCACAATGACAGAATTTAACGAGCGACCATAGGCCAAGTCAGAAAACAATAGAGTGGCACTACCAAAGGAGACAATGATGGAAGTTCGATGGCACGCGTATTAATAACTCGCCACTTACCTGCGGGGGGCACCGACCCACTCATCGAGGCCGGTCACGAAATAATTGACCGAGACGACGACGCGCCCTTTACTCCCGAACAACTCAAAGCGGCCGTAAGCGATGTTGACGCGGTGGTGTGTTTGTTGACCGATAAAATCGACGCCGAGGTGATTGCCGCCGGCGCCGCTCCTGCGGGGCGGTTAAAGGTAGTGGCCAATGTCGCGGTGGGATACGACAACGTCGACCTCGCCGCCGCCCAAGCGGCGCAAGTGGCGGTCTGCAATACCCCGGGCGTGCTCGACGAAACCACTGCCGACATTGCCTTTTTGCTTATCCTCGCGGCAACCCGTCGCGCCTCGGAAGCTGAGATCGACTTGCGGGCCCAGCGGTGGCCGGGTTGGGGGATCAACCAATATCTCGGCCACGACATTCATGGCGCCACGCTGGGCCTAGTGGGTTACGGTCGCATCGCCCAAGCCGTGGCCCGACGAGCGGCAGGATTTTCTATGACCGTTCGCCACCACACTCGCAGTAACACTAATTTAGACGGCTGGTGCGCTGACCTCGACGAGATGATTAGCGAATGTGATGTGGTTTCGATCCATGTCCCCCTCACCGAACAAACCCGTGGCCTTTTTGATGCCAAACGCATTGCTCGTATGTCTCGATCCGCAGTGCTAGTGAACACTTCGCGTGGGCCCGTAGTGGACGAAGATGCGCTGGTCGACGCGCTTGAAGCGGGCGAACTTTTTGGCGCCGGGCTCGACGTGTACGCCGACGAAAGCGCGGTCAACCCGCGACTCTTTAACGCTCCCCACACGGTGTTACTGCCCCACATTGGCTCGGCTTCCCACGCCACTCGCCAACAAATGGCCCGAGTTGCGTGCGCGGGGGTAGTGGCGGTGCTGGCCGGGGAGCAGCCGGACAACCTAGTTGTCGACTAGGCGCCTCCGAATAACTAAGAACCCTCGACTTTGATAACCAAACCGTCGAGTTCGAGTATTTCGACGGTGGTTTCTCCCGCTTGCAGACGAGAAAACATCTTCTTTTCCTTTTTGGTCCTCTCTCGACTGGCCTCCACTACTGCATCAAGCGAGTTGGCCGCGATTACGCTCACGCCGTCAACATCAGCCACCAACCAGTCGCCGGCGCGAACCAGTACTCCCCCCGCGCGCGCGGGCGCGCCTACAGTGCCGATTTTAGTTTTTGATGCCCCCGGTAAAGCCAACCCAGTCGAAAACACCGGAAACCCGTGCGACTCAAGCGCGGCGGCGTCGCGTACGCAGGCGTCGATCACTAACCCGGCCAGCCCGGCTTTTTTAGCCGCGGTGGTGAGCACTTCACCCCAGTAACCGAACTCGCGCTCGGTCCCTACGTCGACTACTAAAACCGATCCCGCCGGAGCGCGCGTTACGCCAACATGAATAGCCAAATTATCGCTCGGGGTGCACTGAACCGGATAAGCCGGAGCCGCGAGTTGCGCGCCGACCCAGGCCGGTTTTATGCGCGCGGCCATGTTTTGTCCCCCCGATTCACCCACGGTGGCCGCGCCGTAACCAATCAACTCTTGAGCCAGAACAATATTTTTTTCTGATGATGAGTTCATAAATAAAAAATGGCGGAGGGAGAGGGATTTGAACCCTCGAGGAGGTTTAACACCCCCTACTCGCTTAGCAGGCGAGCACCTTCGGCCACTCGGTCATCCCTCCTGAGGTATTCCAGTCTAGGCGTTAGGCGCTGGCCATTACTTGAGCGAGTCGTTCGAGGGTGGCCTCCATGGCCGCTTGGTTTTTTTTGGGATAGCCCATTCGTTCGATCAGCCACGCCCCGCGCCCTTTAGAAAAATCAAAAGTTTCGGTCACCCGAGTTCCGCCGTCCACCGGCTCAAGTTCGTAGCGCCAAATATTGTGGGCATGATGCCACCAAGCAATGCGACGGTTTTCTTCAAACTCCACCACGGTGTTCGAAATGCGGTAAGGGAGTTTGATGCGCATGTCCATCGAAAACTTCGCTCCGAGTGATAGCCGCTTCGGGTTTCCCGGTCGACCCGCCTTGACCGAACCGGATCCGTCAATCAGCGAATGTTTCGCCGGATCGGCCAATAAGTCGAAGATTTTTTCCGGTGAAGCCTTTATTACTAGTTGCGCGGAAACTGATTTATTGGCCATACCTAAACGCTAGCGGGTGGCGGAGGGGGTGGGATTCGAACCCACGGAGGCTCTCACCTCAACGGTTTTCAAGACCGTCCCATTCGTCCGCTCTGGCACCCCTCCCAATGGTTGAAGAACTTATCTAACCGTGACGGACTCAAATCCAGTAAACGGAACCAGCACTTCGGGGACAATGAACTCCCCGTCGCGCTGGTAATGCTCGAGACAAAATACCAATGTGCGCCCAACCGCACACGCAGTGCCGTTGAGGGTGTGGACAAACTGATTGGCTTGCCCTTTGGCCCCTTCTACTCGAGTGTCCAGCCGGCGAGCGGAGAAGTCGCGGTAGTTAGAGCAGGAAGTGAGTTCTCGGTAGCGGCCCTCAGAAGGCAGCCAGACTTCGATGTCGTATTTTTTTGCCGCCGCCGCACCCAAGTCGCCGGCGGCGATATTTACGACTCGGTAAGGCAACCCGAGCAAGCCAATCAGTTTTTCTTGTATGGACAAAAGCCGTTCGTGTTCGGCGTCGGACTCGGACGGCTCGACAAAACTAAACATTTCGACTTTGTCGAACTGGTGCACTCTAAATATTCCCGTGGTGTCTTTGCCGTAAGTTCCGGCTTCGCGCCGAAAGCACGAAGAGACCCCAGAATAACGAGCGGGCAACTGGCTCGGGGGCAGGCGTTCCCCCCGATGAAGTGAAGCCAGTAAGACTTCGCTCGTTCCGACCAAAAACAACTCATCGGCTTCTACCGCGTAAACCTGATTACGATCGGTGGGGAAAAACCCCGCTTCAACCATGGCCTCTTCTCGCACCAGCGTTGGTGGCACTACGGCAACAAAACCTTCGTCCCGCAATTGCTGCAAAGCCCACTGCACGAGCGCGAACTCAATAAACACCGCTTCTCGCATCAACGAAGCGAAACGCGCCCCCGATGCTCCTACCGCATGATCGGTTTCAATAAATCCCAGCGCCGAGCCAAATTGCCCGTGGTCCATTGGTGGCGGTGGCGGCGTGTCGCCCACGATACGCAACACTTCACCGTCGTCTTCACCGCCATCGGGAACAGACGCGTCGGCGGGATTGGGAATCTGAAACGCTAACTCATTAAGCCGAGCGGTGATCTCGCTAAGCCCCACTTCGGCGGCCTGCAACTCTTGTTTCAACTCACTCGCTTGGGCGACCAAACCCGCTCGGTCGTCGGAGTCGGCCCCGCTCACTGCCTTAGAGGCGGCCTTTTGTCGGGCGCGCATCTGTTCAACCGCCTGCTGGAGATCGCGATGCCCGCGGTCGAGAGCTAGAACCTCGTCGATCAACTCGGGGCTAACGCGCTTGCGTTCTATGGCCAGCCGAATAGCCGGATCGTCTCGCAGCGCGCGCAA
>SHUY01000010.1 GCA_009694435.1 Acidimicrobiia bacterium
CAACACCGAAATGACGGTGGAGTTGATTGCTCCAATCGCCATGGAGGAAGGTCTCCGCTTCGCCATCCGTGAGGGCGGTCGCACCGTGGGTGCGGGTCGAGTCGTCAAGATCCTCAAGTAGTTCGATAGACGAGAGGCGACGACGATGGCGAGTGCGAAAGGTCAAAAAATTCGAATTCGGCTCAAGGCGTACGATCACGAAGTAATTGACCAGTCGGCCAAGAAGATCGTGGAGACCGTGGTGCGTACATCGGCCAAAATCCGCGGCCCCGTTCCGCTGCCCACCGAAATTCGGCGATTTTGCGTAGTGCGCTCGCCCCACGTCGATAAAGACTCCCGAGAGCACTTTGAGATGAGGATTCATAAGCGTCTCCTTGACATAGTCGAGCCCACCGGACAGACCGTAGAGGCCCTACAGCGTCTTGATCTTCCGGCCGGAGTGGATATCGAAATCAAGATCCAGCAGGTCTAATCATGGGCCCCCATTGGCGGGCCCAGGGGTTGCTCTACTAACCTAATTACTCCACACAAATCGACGTCCACGAAGGCTGTTTACAGAACCACGTGGCCCAAGGTGCACGCTCCGCCGGACCGAGAGTCTCTCAGGGAGACCCCGGGCCGGGGGAGTGTTCGCGTTAGGCGACAGGGCGTCGGCAACTAGACACGAGGGAATAACGCAATCATGGCAGTTAAGGGAATCCTTGGGCGCAAGCTTGGTATGACCCAGATTTGGGACGCGTCTAACCGCGTTGTGCCCGTGACTGTTATTCAGGCGGGTCCGTGTCGTGTGGTTCAGTTAAAAACTCCGGAGCGCGACGGCTATTGCGCGGTACAGATGTCTTTTAGTCCGACTAAAGAAAAAAGAATTTCAAAACCGGAGATGGGCCACCTAGCTAAAGCTTCGGCTGAACCCAGCCGAGAGTTAGCCGAGCTTCGAGTGGAAAACCTTTCGGGTTACGAAGTGGGTCAAGTAATTGGCGCCAATATATTTAGCGCCGGTGAAAAAGTTGACGTAACCGGAATCTCTAAAGGTAAAGGTTTCACCGGAGTTATGCAGCGCCACAACTTCAAGGGTTTGAGCGCAAGTCACGGAACTCACCGTAAACATCGCTCCCCCGGATCAATTGGCGCGTGTGCTACTCCAGCTCGAGTATTCAAAGGAATGCGGATGGCGGGCCAGCACGGTAATACGAAAGTAACTACCCAGAATCTTGAAGTAATAGAAGGTGATCTTGAACGAGGTCTTTTGTTGGTGCGCGGCGCGGTGCCGGGTCCTAAGGGGGGATTAGTTTTCATTCGTAACGCCGTTAAAGGCCCAGCAGTGGAATTTGTTTTGCCTAGCACCGAACCTTTGGTGGAAGAAGAAGTTGCAGAGGCTGATGTGGCCGTTGTCGAGTCTGAAGTTGAGGCCACTACCGATGGCGGTGATACCGAATGAAAGTTTCCGTCATGGCGGTAACTGGTAAAGAAACCAGTTCAGTTGAAGTACCTGATGCTCTTTTTGGGGTTACCCCCAACGTGGGTCTTATCCATCAAGTTGTCACCGCTCAGTTGGCCCATAAGCGCTCGGGTACGGCGAGCACTAAAACCCGCGCCGAAGTTTCTGGTGGTGGAGCTAAGCCTTGGAACCAAAAAGGAACTGGACGCGCTCGGCAAGGTTCTATTCGCTCACCTCAGTGGCGCGGTGGTGGTATCGCGCACGGACCTAAGCCGCGCGATTACAGCCAGCGCACACCCAAGAAAATGGTGCGGGCCGCATTATGTGGCGCGTTGTCCGATCGGGCCGCCGACGGCCATATCAAAGTGATCGACTCTTGGGGCATTGATGCGCCGTCAACTAAGCGAGGGATTGAGATCCTTAGTGCTTTAGGCCTACGGCCGGCTAACGAGCGCAGTCCCCGAGTGCTGATTGTTCTCGACCGAGCTGAGCACGCAGTCTGGAAGTCGTTCCGTAACCTTGGAAACCGAGTTCAGATCGCGATTCCCGAGGAGCTCAACCCGTACGACATATTGGTCAACGATTGGCTGGTATTTTCTTCAGCCACTTTGGAACACACCGTCAGCCAGTTCTCCGGCGGTGCCGCATGAACCGTGACCCTCGCGACGTGATTATTCGCCCCGTAGTTTCGGAGAAGTCTTACGCCGCATACGACGCCAACGTTTACACGTTCGTTGTGGCTGATGACGCCAACAAGATTGAAATCCGCCACGCGGTAGAGAAGATCTTTGGCGTCAAAGTAACCAACGTAAATACGATGAAACGGGTGGGCAAGCGCAAGCGCAATCGCCGCACCGGTGGATTCGCCCAACGCTCGGGGCAAAAGCGAGCGATTGTTTCTTTGGCCGAAGGCGACAAAATCGAAATCTTCGGGAGTATGTAATGGGAATTCGTAAACGTAAACCGACTAGCCCCGGACGCCGTTTTCAGACCGTTTCGGATTTTGCGGAGATAACTCGCGATCGTCCAGAGAAATCGTTAACCCGGGCTAAAGGAAAAACTGGAGGCCGCAACTCCTACGGTCGTATGACCGCGCGTCATCGTGGTGGCGGTCACAAACAGAAGTATCGCGTAATTGATTTTCGGCGTGACAAAGACGGTGTGCCAGCAAAAGTTGCGACTATCGAATACGACCCGAACCGTAATTCTCGTATTGCTTTGCTTCACTATCTTGATGGTGAAAAGCGCTACATAATTGCGCCCGCTGACTTGTCCGTTGGTGATCCGATCCAAAGTGGGCAAGGCGCCGAAATTCGTATCGGTAACGCTCTTCCGTTGCGTTACATCCCAGTTGGTACCACGATTCACAACGTGGAACTCAAGCCGGGAGCGGGCGCAAAAATGGGGCGCGGTGCGGGAGCGGCTATTCAGTTGGTTGCTAAAGAAGGAGACTCCGCTACGCTGCGGCTTCCTTCTACCGAAATGCGTCGAGTTCCTATTGACTGTCGAGCCACGATCGGATCAGTTGGTAACGCCGAAGCCGCGTTGATAAAAATTGGTAAAGCGGGTCGTAATCGCTGGAAGGGCAAGCGCCCGCACAACCGTGGTGTTTCTATGAACCCAGTCGACCATCCCCTTGGTGGTGGTGAGGGTAAGAGCTCGGGTGGTCGTCACCCAGTTTCGCCGTGGGGTAAGCCTGAAGGTCGCACCCGTAAGAAAAATAAGAAGTCTGATCAGATGATTATCCGCCGACGCCGCAGCCGTGGCTCTCGTCGCTAGTTACTTGGAAGGTTAATAATGCCGCGTAGTCTCAAAAAAGGTCCGTTCGTTGATGATCACCTGGAGAAAAAGGTGGAAGTCATGAACGCGTCGGGTGACCGCAAGGTCATCAAGACTTGGTCGCGCCGCTCCACCATTATTCCGGACATGATTGGCCACACTATTGGTGTTCATGATGGACGAAAACACGTTCCAGTTTTCATTAGTGAATCAATGGTGGGACACAAACTCGGCGAGTTTGCCCCTACCCGCACCTTTAAGTTCCACGCTGGTCAAGAACGCTCGGTGGGTCGCTGATTATGGCTAACACCGCCCTTCGTGACGCTCCTACTAAGGAAACTGTGGCTCGGTTGCGCTATTTGCGTACGTCGCCTACCAAGATTCGCCCCGTGCTCAAGTTGATTACTGGGAGCGACATCAGCTCGGCGCGCGACACCCTTTACCTTTGCCCTCGCGGGGTATCGCACGAGTTGCAAAAGTTGCTTAACTCTGCGGTCGCCAACGCGGAGAATAATGACAATATTCCTGAAGACGAGTTGTTTGTGGTGCGAGCCTTTGCCGACGAAGGTACTATCCAAAAGCGGTGGCGCCCTCGTGCTCGAGGTCGGGCGAGTCGTATCAACAAGCGCACTAGTCACATCACTATTGCGGTGTCACGATTTAGTGAAGAAGAGATTTCTCGTCGGAGCGAAGCTGGGGTGGGCACGACTGCTCGCCGGCGTACCAACCGCCGACCGGCTCCGGAAGCAATTGAGACTGAAGAAGTTACCGAAGCAGAAAAATCTGCTCCCGCCGCGACCAAAAAGGCCACTAAAAAGGCCACCAAATCAACCAAAAAGGCGGCCACCAAATCAACCAAAAAGGCGGCCACCAAAACTGCAACTACTAAAAAGGCGGCCACCAAAACTGCAACTACTAAAAAGGCGGCCACCAAATCAACCAAAAAGACGGCCAAGAAGCCGGCTTCGGAAAAGGGATAGAGGCAAATAATGGGCCAGAAGGTCAACCCCTACGGGTTTCGACTCGGAATCGTCACCGACTGGAAGTCGCGGTGGTTTGCTAGTCAAGGGGATTATAAAAAGTTTTTGATTGAAGACTGGCGAGTTCGTGACTATCTGACGCGAGAACTTGCGCACGCCGCAGTGTCGCGGGTAGAGATCGAGCGTACTGGGGACAAGTTGCGAATTGATGTGTACACCGCTCGTCCCGGGATTGTTATCGGTCGTCGCGGAGCAGAGGCGGACCGACTACGAAAAGGACTCTTTAAAATCACCGGTAACGCACAAGTGCAGTTCAATATTCAAGAGATCAAACAGCCTGAGCTCGACGCAGTGCTTATTGCCCAAGGCGTGGCCGATCAATTGGCCGGCCGAGTTTCTTTTCGGCGAGCAATGAAGCGCGCGGTGCAAACCGCAATGAAGGCTGGAGCACTTGGCATCCGGGTTCAGTGCGGTGGTCGTCTTGGGGGCGCAGAAATGTCTCGCAAGGAGTGGTACCGCGAGGGACAAGTTCCGTTGCACACGCTTCGGGCCGATATTGATTACGGCGCTTCGGAAGCAAAAACAACTTTCGGACGCATCGGGGTAAAGGTATGGATTTATAAAGGTGAGATTTTGCCCTACAAATCTGCCAGCGACGATCGGTTGATACCCGAAACCGAATTGATTTCGGGTGACTCTGAGGGTGAAGAGCAGCCCCGCCGACGAGTTGTTAGCGCGGGCGGCGGTCGTCGTCTCCATGAGGAGACAGTGGAGATTTCTACCGAGGATGCGGGCGACGACATCAACATTGAAGCCACGCCATTGGTGAAAGAAGCCGACCCCGAACTTGAGCGTTTGTTGGCGGAAGAAGAAGACATCGAACGCCGCACTCGTCAGCATCACGAGGCACCCAAGTTCCATGGGGATGAGGACTGACATGTTGTCACCTAAGAAAGTTCGCCACCGTAAGGTGCAGCGCGGTCGTATGCGCGGTGAAGCCAAAGGAGGCACGCGAGTTACTTTTGGCGACTTTGGTATTCAGGCACTTGAGCCGGGATGGATTACCAACCGCCAGATTGAGTCCGCTCGTATTGCGATGACTCGTTACATCAAGCGAGGCGGAAAAGTGTGGATCAATATTTTCCCCGACAAACCTATTACGCAAAAGCCCGCCGAAACTCGTATGGGATCCGGAAAAGGTAATCCTGAGTATTGGGTCGCGGTAGTCAAGCCTGGGCGCGTGATGTTTGAGATATCGGGCGTTCCGGAAAATCTTGCCCGTGAAGCAGTTCGCCTTGCTATTCACAAACTTCCGATCAAAGCACGCTTTTTGGCCCGAGAGGACCTGTCATGAAATCCAGTGACTTTCGCGAGATGAGTGATACCGAACTCATTAACAAGTTGAGTGAATCTAAAGAAGAGTTGTTTAACTTACGTATTCAGTTAGCTACGGGTCAATTAGAGAGTTTTAACCGAATTACCGAATTACGTCGTGATGTGGCTCGATGTCACACGCTGCTTCGGCAACGCGAGATCGCTCTTGCAGAGGAGAATCAGTCATGACTGGAGAAGCAGTGGCACGACCAAACGCGCGCAAGGTGCGTGAGGGGCTAGTGGTTTCGGCCCGCATGAATAAAACTGTGGTCGTTTCGGTGTCCGACCGCGTTCGGCATCGGCGTTACGGGAAAACCATGCAGAAAACTCGTAAATTTTATGCTCACGATGAGGCCAACGACGCGCGTGAGGGCGACCGAGTTCGAATTGCCGAAACTCGTCCGCTATCACGACTGAAGCGGTGGCGAGTGATCGAAGTGGTCGAGAGGGCACGCTAGCCATGATTCAACAAGAGAGTCGACTCAAAGTCGCGGACAACTCAGGGGCGCGCGAGGTTTTGTGCATCAAGGTGTTGGGCGGAACTCGTCGTCGTTACGCGGGTATCGGCGATGTATTTGTGGCAACGGTGAAAGACGCCATACCGGGCGCGGCGGTTAAAAAAGGTGAAGTGGTTAAGTGTGTCGTGGTGCGAACCAAAAAAGAACGCCGCCGACCTGATGGCAGCTACATCCGCTTTGATGAAAATGCGGCCGTACTGGTGAACGATCAGATGCAGCCACGAGGAACTCGAATCTTTGGTCCCGTCGGCCGTGAACTCCGAGAACGCAAATTCATGCGCATCGTTTCTCTTGCCCCTGAGGTTATCTAATGACTACCGCAAAGCTAAAGCTTAAAAAAGGCGACCAAGTCGTGGTTCTTTCTGGAAAAGATATTGGCAAAGAGGGTTCTATCTCTCGAGTCATCCCTGAACGCAACATGGCTATTGTCGACGGCATCAACATTGCCAAGAAGCATCAACGCGCTACCAGCGCTACGGCACAGGGTGGAATCATCGATAAAGACATGCCGATCCACCTTTCGAACTTGGCGCTTCTTTGTCCAAGTTGTGGCAAAACTCGAGTCGGGTTTCTTTTGAATAAAGATGGAGTCAAGACGCGGGTGTGCAAAAAGTGCGGGAAGGACCTCTCGTGAGTGCTAATACTCGTATTAAGCCTCGCCTTAAGGCGAGCTATGACGACCAACTTCGCTCTGAACTACTCAAAGAGTTGGGGCTGGTCAATATTATGCAGGTTCCGAGTCTAGAAAAGATTGTCGTTAACTGTGGAGTCGGTGGTGCCGTCAAGCAAGCATCTTTGATTGACGGTGCGGTAGCCGACCTCACATTGATTACCGGCCAGAAGCCGCTAATCACTAAAGCCAAAAAATCGATTGCCAGTTTCCAGTTGCGAGAAGGAAACGCTATCGGAGTAAAGGCCACTCTCCGCGGTGACCGGATGTGGGAGTTCTACGACCGGCTAGTCACCTTGGCGATTCCGCGCATTCGCGACTTCCGCGGTTTGAGCGTAAAAGCTTTCGATGGCCACGGTAACTACACCATCGGAGTAACCGAGCAATTGATTTTTCCTGAGATTGATTACGACAAGATTGACACCACTCGGGGAATGGACATCACGATCGTTACTACAGCCAAAACTGACGAACACGGCCGGGCATTACTCCGAGCCCTTGGATTCCCGTTTGAACGGGAACAGGAAAGAAGGTAACTGAGTGGCAAAGAAAGCTTTGATCCAGAAACAACAGCGCACGCCAAAGTTTAAAGTGCGTGCTTATACTCGGTGTAACCGGTGTGGGCGCGCGCGTTCAGTTTACAAAAAGTTTGGATTGTGTCGGATCTGCTTCCGCACGATGGCGCATTCAGGGGAAATTCCCGGCATTACCAAGGCTTCGTGGTAGGGGGTATCAGAAATGTCAATGACTGATCCCATCGCCGACATGCTGACGCGTATTCGTAACGGAAACGTTGCCTTCCATGACGAAATCGCGATGCCCTCGTCGAAAGTAAAAGAAGCTTTGGCGCAGATTCTCAAGCAAGAGGGTTACATCGACGGATTTTCGGTTGATGCCCAACCCGATCGCCCGGGCAAGCGACTGAAGATCATGATGAAGTACACCGTGGATCGTCAGCGCACCATCTCGGGATTGCAGCGAGTTTCCAAGCCGGGACTTCGGGTGTACGCCAGTTCGCACGAAGTACCGCGCGTAATGGGTGGAATGGGAATTGTAATCATCTCAACTAATCAGGGACTCATGACTGATCGTGAGGCGCGTGAGCGCCGGGTCGGTGGCGAGATTCTCTGCAACGTCTGGTAAGGAAAGTCGGTTATGTCACGTATTGGTCAATCACCTATAGCGGTTCCTTCCGGAGTGGAGATCACTTTGGATGAAAGTCGCGTAATAGTAAAAGGATCTAAGGGATCCCTGGAACAGTCGATCCCAGAATCCATCACTATCACTCAAGAGGGTGACGCGGTGCTTGTTGCGCGTATTGATGATGAGCGAGAGAGCCGTTCCCTGCACGGGTTGATGCGCTCATTAGTGGCCAATATGGTGCAAGGGGTAACTGATGGTTTCACTAAAGAACTCGAGATCATTGGGGTTGGTTATCGTGCTGCGGTCAAGGGTTCGGGATTAGAGCTGCAATTGGGCTTTTCTCACCCAGTACTTTTTGATGCTCCGACCGGGATCACTTTCGCGACTCCTCAGCCCACCCGGATCACTATCACTGGATTCGATAAACAACTGGTAGGGCAAGTGGCCGCGGACATTCGCAAACTTCGCAAGCCCGAACCTTATAAGGGTAAAGGAATTCGCTATGTCGACGAGCGCGTTTTACGTAAATCAGGAAAGTCGGCGAAGTAGGAGATGGCAATGATCAAGCGAGTCACCGGGCGCAAGCGCCGACACAATCGAGTTCGCAAAAAAGTTCACGGTACCGCCGAGCGGCCGCGCTTAGCGGTGTTTCGTTCTTCGAAGCACATCTATGCTCAAGTCATCGACGATGTATCGGGCCGGACAATCGCTTCGGCGTCAACCATGGAGCCCGAATTTCGTTTGGACAAAGCGGCCACGGTAGAAACCGCCAGCGAAGTTGGCCGGCGCGTAGCCGAGCGGGCGAAGGCCACCGGAATTGAGAGTGTGGTGTTCGATCGAGCGGGGTACCGGTATCACGGTCGAGTCGCAAGTGTTGCTGATGGGGCTCGCACCGCGGGCCTTAGGTTCTGAGGGGAAATTTTCTGATGGCAGATAGTCAATACGAAGAGCGAGTGATCGCGATCAACCGAGTGGCCAAGGTGGTTAAGGGTGGTCGCCGGTTCTCGTTTACTGCTCTTGTAGTAGTGGGCGACGGCGATGGCAATGTCGGTCTTGGCTACGGAAAGGCCAAAGAAGTGCCGGCGGCAATTCAAAAAGGTATGGAAGAAGCGCGCAAGAACTTGTTCTCGGTACCGCTGGCTGGGTCAACTATTACCCACAAAATTCTGGGGGAGCACGGCGCGGCTCGCGTTTTGCTCAAGCCGGCCGCGCCCGGAACCGGCGTAATTGCCGGTGGCGCGGCGCGAGCCATTCTTGAAGCTGCGGGCATTCACGACGTACTCGCTAAATCTCTAGGTTCTTCTAACGCTATTAATGTGTCTCGGGCCACTATCGCGGGTCTACAAGGTTTACGCCGTCCCGAAGAAGTCGCTCGACTGCGCGGCAAGTCGGTTGAAGAAGTAGCGACCGGCGGAATGTTGCGGGCGTACAAAGAGCGCAACACCCCTAAGCCAGTAACCACTGAGGTTAAGTAAATGGCCACCACGCTCAAAATCACTATGCGCCGATCCGCTATTGGTGCTAAGCCTAAGCAGCGAGGCACGCTGCGAGCGCTTGGTCTGCGAAAGATAAATCAGACGGTTGAACACCCTGACCGTCCCGAGATCCGAGGAATGGTCACGCGGGTGAACCACCTAGTAACGGTAGAAGAGGTATAGGAAATGGGATTAAAAATTCACGATTTAAAACCTGATGCCGGGGCGCGTAAAGCGCGTCGTCGTGTCGGTCGAGGAATCGGCGGAAAAGGGGGAAAGACTGCTGGCCGTGGGTCTAAAGGTCAGGGTGCGCGCGGATCAATTCCGGCTCGCTTTGAAGGTGGTCAGACTCCGATTGCTCGCCGTACTCCTAAAGCCAAGGGTTTCCGTAACCCGTTTCGAGTTGAATACGCGGTAATTAACCTCGACACGCTAGAAGAGTTCTCCACCGACAGCACGATTGATCCTGAAGCATTGCGGTCTAAGGGTCTGGTGGCTAAGCGCGGTCTAGTCAAGGTGTTAGGACGGGGCGAAGTGACTAAAAAATTCGCGGTAAAAGCCCACAGTTTCTCTAAGACGGCGCAAGCGGCTATTGAAGCTGCGGGCGGAAGCGTCGAAATTATTCCGTTGCCGTGGGGATCACGCCGACCACCAGCGGGCAGCAACAACGCCCTTACGAACCGGTAACTAAAGAATTTTTGACTGGTACAAGTAGACGACAATCATGCTGACCCGACTGCGCAATATCTTTCGAGTAGCCGACCTACGCAACAAGATTTTGTTCACCTTGATGGTGGTCGGGGTCTACCGTCTAGGCGCACACCTTCCGGTTCCTTACGTAGATTTTGGTGCGATTCGAGACCTTCAAGCCAGCGCGAATAACAGCGGCGTGGTTGGGTTCCTTGACCTGTTTTCTGGTGGCGCGATTACCAATGTGGCCATCTTCTTCTTGGGCATCATGCCTTACATCACCGCTTCAATCATCATGCAACTTCTTGGGGTGGTAATCCCAAAACTTGAGCAGTGGCAACAAGAAGGTCAAACCGGACAAAAGAAAATTACTCAGTGGACTCGTTATCTGACCGTGGCGTTGGCTTTAGTGCAATCAACTGGATTCGTGTTTGCTCTTCACCAAGGCTCAGGCGGCTTAATCGGGCTCGGGGCTAATTTACCAGCCGGAATTGACTTTATTCCGGGGTTCAACTTTTGGCGAGCCGGGCTCATCGTTTTAGTCTGGACGGCCGGAACCGCATTGGTGATGTGGCTCGCCGAGTTAATCACTCAGCGCGGCATTGGCAACGGGATGTCAATCCTTATTTTTGCTTCGGTGGTGTCTAGCCTTCCTGGCCAAGGTGGAGCGGTCTGGAGCCAAGGAACAAAGTTCCAGTTTTTTGTCATCATCGGTATTGGTATTGCCATGATCGTGGGCATTGTTTTTGTCGAATCAGGGCAACGAAGAATCCCGGTCCAGTTTGCCAAGCGGGTAGTGGGGCGAAGAATGTACGGCGGGCAGAGCACCTACATACCGCTAAAGGTCAATCAGTCGGGGGTTATTCCGGTTATTTTCGCCAGTTCGATTTTGTCGTTCCCCGCGCTCCTTGCTTCGGCGCTGGGCAGCAACTTCACTGGTGTCCAAGGCTGGATCAACGACAACCTGGTTAACAATCAAGGCTGGTTCTATATGGGCTTTTACACCCTCTTGATTATTTTCTTCGCCTATTTTTATACCGCGATTGCGTTTAATCCTCAGCAGCAAGCTGACATTATTCGCAAGCAGGGTGGCTTTATACCCGGCATTCGCCCCGGCCCGCCGACCGAGAAATATCTAGCCAAGGTGCTCAACCGAATCACTTTGCCGGGAGCGTTATTCTTAGCCGTTATTGCGCTAACTCCGTTGTTGGTGTTTGCTTTGTGGGATATAAGTCAGTTCCCGTTCGGCGGTACCGCACTGCTGATTACGGTAGGAGTTGCCCTAGAGACCATGAAGCAGATAGACAGTCAACTCTTGATGCGCAACTACGAAGGTTTCCTGTCTTGATTACTAGGAATCGCTAATGAGCAGTCGGGGTCCTCGATTAGTTTTAATCGGGAAACAAGGCGCCGGTAAAGGAACTCAAGCGGTGCGGGTGGCCGAATCATTCGGCGTCATGCGGCTAGCGACGGGTGATCTTTTTCGAGCCGCCATAAATGAAGGTACCGAAATTGGCATTGAGGCTGCCGCGTTCATAAATCGAGGCGAGTTGGTGCCCGATGAGTCAGTAATTGATTTAGTTGAGACCCACCTCGTGCTCGAAGATCGACAAAAGCGGGGTTTCGTTCTTGATGGCTTCCCTAGAACTCAAGTGCAAGCGGAAGCTTTGGATAAATTCCTCGGCGATTTTTCTCTCGACGTCGTGGTCGATCTAGATGTTCCCACCGAAATAGTTCTGCACCGCATTGCTGGTCGGAGAGTTTGTGAAGATTGTGGCGCCAACTTTCATGTGGACAACCCTCCCAAAAAAAACGCATTTTGCGATTTATGTGGAGGAGAAGTAGTGCAGCGAGCCGACGATACTGAAGATTCGGTGATGCGTCGTCTAGAACTCTATGAAATCGAGACTCTTCCGGTGATTCAGCACTATCGACGGTCAGGGGCTTTGGGTCGAGTTGATGGTAGCCAAGAAGCCGATAGAGTATTTTCTGATCTCTTGGATCTCGTCAAGTCTCGTTTTAGCGCTCGTGATCACTAGTCTGAGCAAATGGTTACCATAAAAACTGCTGAACAGATCGCACTGATGCGCCGAGCGGGGCGGGTCGTTGCCGAAATGCACGAATTCTGCATTAAAGCAGCCAAGCCGGGAGCTACCACCCAAGACGTGGACGCAGTGGCTCGGGAAGTACTTGCCCGTCGTAACGCCACCTCTAACTTTTTGAATTACCACGGTTTTCCTGCCGTTATCTGCACTTCGCCTAACGATGTGATTGTTCACGGTATTCCTAGTACCACGGTGGTCTTAGAAGAAGGCGACATTCTTTCTATCGATTGCGGAGCCATCATCGAAGGATGGCACGGAGACGCGGCGATTACGGTTCCGATCGGCGAAATTGATGAGGAATCGCAGCGGTTGTTGACGGTAACGAAAGCATGCCTTGATGACGCCATTGCCGAGATTGTGGCCGGAAATTCACTCGGGGATATCGGGCACGCAGTAGAAAGTCGTGCTCTCGCGGCCAATTTTTCGGTCGTGCGGGAGTACGTCGGCCACGGAATCGGTACCGCGATGCACGAAGAGCCCCAGGTGCCCAATTACGGCGTTCCGGGCAAGGGCATGCGTATCCGACCGGGCCACGTCTTGGCCATTGAGCCCATGATTAACGCCGGCACCCAAGAGACCCAAGTGCTGAGCGACGGCTGGACGGTAGTGACCCAAGACGGCCAGCGCTCAGCCCATTTTGAGCACTCCATTGCTTGTACCGAAAATGGCCCTGAGGTTCTAACTCTTCCGGGATAAGGCGGGGTTGCCGACTTGGGCTGTCGGGGGTGTTCCTAGTAAGGTTTGAGGCTCAGTAACGGTTCGCTCCGGCGAGCCCAACCTAGGCGAGGAAAGCTCTGACCAAACCCAAAGACGACACGATCCTGGTCGAGGGAACGGTAGTCGAACCACTACCGAACGCTATGTTCCGAGTTGAACTTGAGAACGGGCACAAAGTGCTCGCTCACATCTCCGGAAAGATGCGGATGCACTACATCCGTATCTTGCCCGGCGATCGAGTTCAAGTTGAACTAACCCCTTACGACCTGAGTCGGGGTCGTATCACCTATCGATATAAATAGTTCCGAGAAGTTCGTGAAAGGTAATTGTGAAAGTCCGACCATCGGTGAAAAAAATGTGTGAGAAGTGCAAAGTCGTTCGTCGTCACGGCGCGGTGCGGGTTATCTGTCAGAACCCTCGCCATAAACAGCGCCAAGGTTAAGAATTAGGGAGAAGTAGGAATCTATGGCCAGAATTGCCGGAGTCGACATTCCCCGAGAGAAGCGGTTGGAGATTTCTCTGACTTATATTTTCGGTGTGGGTCGGACTACTGCTCAAAAGATTTGCGGTGATACTGATCTTTCACCCGACACTCGGGTGCGCGATCTCACCGATCCAGATGTAACCAAGATTCGCGCGTGGATTGACGCCAATCTCAAAGTTGAAGGTGACTTGCGCCGAGATGTTTCGGCCAATATCAAGCGAAAAGTTGAAATCGGAAGTTACGCCGGAATTCGCCACCGTCGTGGGCTTCCGGTTCACGGGCAGCGTACGCGCACTAACTCGCGAACCCGTAAAGGACCCAAAAAGACCGTTGCGGGCAAGAAAATCGCAGCTAAGTAGAAGAGAGGTAACTAATAGTGGCAAAGTCTTCTAGCGCCAAATCGGCAGCTAATAAAGCCGCCGGCACCAAGCCGGCCTCCGGGGGTCGTCGTACCAAACGACGCGTCCGTAAAAATGTTGCTTATGGCGTAGTCCACATAAAGTCTTCGTTTAACAATACGATCATCACCGTCACCGATCAGCAGGGCAATGCCTTGGCTTGGGCCTCTTCGGGCAATGTCGGGTTTAAGGGATCGCGCAAAAGCACTCCGTTCGCTGCGCAATTGGCCGCCGAAACCGTAGGGCGCCGAGCGATGGAGCACGGCGTGCGTCGAGTCGACGTTTTAGTTAAGGGTCCGGGTTCGGGTCGCGAAACTGCTATCCGCACTATTCAAAATATTGGTATTGAAGTAGTCGGAATCCAAGACGTAACTCCAATCCCGCATAATGGTTGCCGGCTCTCGAAGCGGCGGCGGACCTAACAATGGCTCGATACGTAGGTCCAGTGTGTCGACTTTGTCGCCGCGAACGAATGAAGTTATTTCTTAAAGGCGCTAAGTGCGAAACGATGAAATGCGCGATTGAGCGTAAGCCCTATCCTCCGGGCGAGCACGGGCGAGGTCGTATTCGCGAGAGTGAGTATCTCTTGCAGTTGCGGGAGAAACAAAAAGCCCGTCGTATTTATGGTGTGTTCGAAAAGCAATTCCGCAACATTTACGCCATGGCCTCTCGTCAGCAAGGTATTGCCGGCGAAAACTTGTTGGCCATGCTGGAGTCTCGTCTTGACAACGTCGTTTTTCGAGCCAACTTTGCCGCCAGCCGCAGCCAAGGTCGTCAATTCGTACGCCACGGCCATATTTTGGTGAACGGTAAGCGTCTTGATATCCCGTCTTATCAATGCCGCCCCGGCGATGTAGTCAGCATTGCCGAAAAGTCGAGAGAAAATATTGTGATTCGTCATAACCTCGACACCATCGACCGAGCCATTCCCGCATGGATGGATGTATCGGCCGTTAATTTTCAAGCGACCGTGCGGGCGTTGCCGATTCGCGAACAGATCGATGTACCAGTCCGTGAGCAGTTGATTGTGGAGTTGTATTCCAAGTAGTTATTTGTCCCTAGTACCCAGCCCCTGGTGTAGGCGTTAAGCCTGCACCTCAGCCGAGAGAGAAAGCCAAAATGCTAATTATTCAGCGCCCAGAAGTTGAGTCCGGTGAACTAAGTGGCAACACTCAGTCGTTTACTATTTCCCCGCTAGAGCCGGGGTTTGGTCACACGCTGGGTAATAGTTTGCGCCGCACATTGCTGTCGTCAATCCCGGGGGCTGCGGTCACCCAGGTGCGCTTTGACGAAGCTCTGCACGAGTTTGGTGTTATCCCGGGTGTGAAAGAAGACATCACCGACTTAATCCTTAACATCAAGGATCTAGTTCTCACCACCGCCACGGAAGAGGCAGTTACTCTGCGGCTCGACAAAAAAGGTCCTGGTGATGTAACCGCAGCAGATATTCACACGACTTCCGATGTGGCGATTCTTAATCCGGAATTGCACATTGCCACCATTAACGCCAAAGGAACTCTAGCCATTGACCTCACGGTTGAACCAGGCCGAGGTTATCTTTCGGTTGAACGAGAAAAACATGATTCGACAATCGGCGTAATTCCAGTTGATGCAATTTTCTCTCCGGTACGGCGAGTGACATTTTCGGTTGAGTCCGCTCGAGTGGGACAAACCACCAACTACGACAAATTGACTATTGAAGTAGAAACCGATGGATCAATAACCCCTAGCGACGCGTTGGCGTCGGCGGGCGACACTTTGCGGGGTCTTGTCGCTTTGGTGGCAGAACTTTCTGCTGAGCCGTTGGGGTTGGGTCTTGGCGAGGTTTCGACTATCTCGTCTTCTTCTCCAGATCTTGATCTTCCGATTGAGGATCTTGAACTCAGTGAGCGGCCTAATAATTGTCTTAAGCGAGCTCGCATCGACACCATTGGGCAATTGCTTGAAAAGACTCCCGATGATTTAATGGCGATCACTAACTTCGGCCCGACTTCGTTGGACGAGATAAACGAAAAACTCGACGAACGCGGTCTGTCGTTACGGGTTCAAGGCTGATCAATGCCTACCCCTCGTAAAGGCGCCCGCCTCGGTAAAGATCCTGCGCATCAGCGTCTCATGCTGGCCAACTTGGCCGCGAGCCTTTTTGAAGCGGAGCACATTGTCACCACTGTCACTAAGGCCAAGGTGCTGCGGCCTTACGCGGAGCACTTGATAACCAAAGCTAAGCGGGGGACTATTCACGATCGCCGTCGAGTGATTTCTATCCTTCACGACAAGCAGGCAACTCATAAGTTGTTTTCGGAAATTGGTCCTCGCTATTCCTCGCGGCCCGGTGGGTACTTGCGAATTTTGAAAATGGGACCTCGCCCGGGCGATCATGCTCCTATGGCGCGCATCGAGCTGGTTTAGCAAAAACGCCGAAGCCGTCCTCGGCTTCGATCGGAGCCTGCGGTGACGCTGTTTGATATCGACTCGCGGCCGAGGGATCCAAGTGTTAGGCGACTTAAATTAGTTATTGCTTACGCCGGCACTGATTTTAGAGGCTTTGCGGTCCAACCCGATGTACGCACCGTGCAAGGGGTTTTGTCTGACGCGCTGGCTATGGTTCTCAACGTTTCGGTTGAGGAGCTGCGGTTTAGTTGTGCGGGGCGTACCGATGCGGGCGTGCACGCCTGGGGGCAAGTAGTGGCGATCGACGCTCCGGCCGATATAGATCTAATTCGGATAGCGCGATCGGTTAACCGCCTACTGGGGCCAGAGGTGGTGGTTAGGTTTGTCGACGAAGTTGCCCCCGAGTTTGATGCTCGACACAGCGCTCAACGCCGTACTTATCGCTACACAATCCTTAATCGACCGACCCCCGACCCATTTTTGGCCGCGCACTCTTGGTGGATAGCGGAGCCGCTAAATAAAAATATGCTTTCTTTAGCTTCCGATCCGTTTGTCGGTGAGCACGATTTTTCGGCTTTTTGCCGTCAAGGGCCCGAAGGATCATCCAATCTGCGCAAAGTTGAAGTGTCGCGTTGGATCCCTGACTTCCGAGACGATGTTTTGGTTTATGAAATTCAGGCCAACGCGTTTTGTTGGCAGATGGTGCGCTCACTAGTAGGGACCATTGTGGCCTGTGGCACCGGTCGCTTACGGCCTGGTGAGGTTATGGGAATAATGCACTCGAAGTCACGCTTGCGGGCGAATCAGATTGCTCCCCCCGAGGGCCTCTGCTTATGGGCGGTCGAGTACTAAGCGTTGAGGTAGAGGAATCCGTAACCTTCGTCGCGCAAATTCAATCCCGCGTCACGGAGCGGAGCGGCCCAGTCACCTCGCACCGCAGGGTTAGTTTCTTCCATACCGTGATCTGCCACTAATACAAAAGCAGTCTCATCAAAGATTTTCGCTCGTTCTACTGCTTTTATGATTTCCCCCATGCGCGCGTCACTATCGCGTATGGCGGCAGCAGCAATTTCAGAGTAGGGCCCTCCCTCATGCATCGCGGCGTCGGTTAGAGTGAAGTTGGCGAACATAAAACGGGGCAAGGGATAAGAAACGTCGCGGTAATGTCCCGACAAGACACCCACCGCTTGCTCTACCCCCATGTGGTCAATAGTTGACGACCATGAGTAGTCCTTCGATGGGCGAACAAATCGCTCGGTGGTGTGCGGGAGTTCAGCCGGGTTTTCGGGTAACGGCGGCATTTCGCCGGCTCGTAAAAATCCAAAAGTTGAAAAGTCGGCGTCAATATCACACGGCTCGTTAATCGAAGCAGTGAAGGCTCCGGGTTCATTACGGTGCACCGCGGAGTGAATCGACTCAACTCCCGCGTGAACGTGTTGCATAGCCCACGGCCAGTTGGCGTTGGAGTTAGTAATAATTTGTTCATTTTTTTGTCGATCAAACCACGCGTTGTGAAGAATACCGTGGTGGCCCGGAAGTTGGCCCGTAAGAATAGAGGTGTGGTTGGCTAGCGTTACGGTCGGTAGTCCGGCGAAGGCACCGTGACCGTAAGCCGTGCCCATCTCAATAAGCCGAGCAACGTTAGGCGCTTCACCTCGAGCAGCCATGTCGTAAAGGACCATTGGGTTAGTGCCGTCGAACAAAAACATCACTACGTGTTTGGGTTTTGTGCTCGAGTCAAGAACGTCGTGGCGTACCACTCCGTCTTGATTGGCTAAGTGGTCACCGTTAGCTAAAGGGGTGACTCCAAGCAGTTCGAGGACAGTAGGGGCAACGTCAACTAGGCGAGCTGAGCGCGGGATAACCCCGGCGCTACGAATTCCCGGTCCCGCTAATACAAACGGCGCGCGGGCTTGAACGATTCCCAAGGATCCGTGTTCACCGCGGTGGCCTCCTTGGTCTTCCCAGTTGTGCGCAGCGGAATGGATAACGCAAAGATCGGGGGCCGAGGGATGGTCGAAGAGTTGGGCGATTTGGTCGTAGGCATTGGGGTAGGCATTGTCGTGTCGTTCGGGATGGACGTTGGTCTGTTCGTCGGCCAGCGAAGAAAACTTATCCGACGATTGATCGCTGAGCGGGTGCTGGCCTTCGACGGTTAATTCGGTGTAGGTGTTGTCCGCGCGAGAAAATCGCACTGCCCCGTGATGCGTTCGAGCTTCGTAAGCACCATCGCGGGCGAGCAGTACCATGTCGACCACCGGTTCGAGATCGGCCTGAGTGAGTACCGAAAGAGCCGTCTCGGCGGCGTCGGATCGTTCGGGGGCCAGCCAAGTAGGTTCGTCTTCGGCAGTCACGATCCCTAGGCTACGCCTACCGGGCGGACGCGGATTGCTCGCGCGAGGCCTAAATCGCTAAGGTAGAGGGCTATTCACCGATAATTCCTCTGGAGTTCATGTGCGCACCTTCCATCCCAAAGAAAACGATATTGAGCACGCTTGGCGGGTAATCGACGCGGAAGGAATTGTTTTGGGCCGCCTTGCTACTGAAGTGGCCACGCTTTTACAAGGGAAAAACAAACCAATTTGGGCGCCCAATGTTGATACGGGAGATTACGTCGTAGTAATAAACGCGTCGCTGATCTCGGCCGCTCCTCGCAAATTGGCCGATAAGCGCTACTACCGCCACTCGGGTTATCCGGGTGGGTTGACCGAAGAGTCTTTTGGTTCATTACTAGAGCGCGACCCTGAGCGAGTGGTCCGCCTCGCAGTGCAAGGAATGTTGCCCAAGAACCGATTGGGGCGGGCGATGATTTCCAAACTTAAGGTTTACGGTGGACCCAACCACCCCCACTCCGCCCAGCAACCCGTTGTCCACGCGCTCGCGAGCCGCGCGAGTTAGGAATTAAGGAAACCGATGCCTAAACCTTTAGTTCAGTCCACTGGTCGCCGCAAGACCGCAATTGCTCGAGTTCGTCTTCGCCCGGGCACCGGAAACATTGTGGTTAACGGTAAGCCCGTAGAGATTTATTTTACGGTCCCTAGCCATCGCAATCACGCGATTGAACCTTTGCGTTTGTCGGAAACTTCTGACGTTTATGATGTTGATGTCTCGATTATCGGTGGCGGCGTTAGCGGTCAGGCGGGTGCACTGCGCCTTGGTTTGGCTCGAGCGCTCGTAGTTCTAGACGAAGAATTGCGCCCGAACTTAAAGCGCGCGGGGCTGTTGGCTCGTGATGCACGAGAAAAAGAGCGGCGCAAATACGGACTTAGAAAAGCTCGCAAGGCACCGCAGTACTCGAAGCGGTAATCGGGCCTACGGGCTTTGGTCGTCTAATGACGCTGCAATTTGGTACCGACGGAATTCGCGGTATTGCTAATGCCGAACTAACTCCTGAGCTCATGACGGCCTTAGGGCGGTCGGCAGTTCGAGTGTTGGGGGCTGACGCCCCGTTTCTCATTGGTCGCGATACTCGACGTTCGGGTTCGATGATTCAAGCGGCTTTAGTGGCGGGGTTGTGCGCTGAGGGTGCCGATGTGGGCATTCTTGGAGTTTTACCCACCCCGGCGGTCGCGTACTTGGCTCGCGAGCGCAATGCGCCGGCACTTATGATTTCGGCGAGCCATAACTCATTTGAAGATAACGGAGTAAAAATATTTGCTTCGGGCGGGAAAAAACTTTCTGATGCCCTTCAGCACCAAATCGAATCTGAATTACGCTTACTGACCAACTCTGCTGTCGCGCTGGCGCCGACGGGCGCAGATATTGGAGTCGATCGAGTAGTAATAGGAGCGCTAGACGACTACGTCAAATACGTCGTGGACTCATTTTCCGGTCGCCGGCTTGACGGATTGCGGGTAGTGCTGGATTGCGGAAACGGCGCTGCGTTCCTTTGTGCGCCCGAAATCTTTAGTGCTTTAGGGGCCGAGGTTGAGGTCATTAACGCTGTGCCCGACGGGGAGAATATAAACCGAGAGTGTGGCTCAACCGACACTACGGCCCTGTGCGCCGCGGTGAAGGATTCGGGAGCGGACGCGGGATTGGCCTTTGATGGCGACGCGGATCGAGTTATCGCCATCGATGAATTTGGTGGAGTTGTCGACGGTGATCAAATGATGGCTATTTGCGCTCTTGATCTCAAAGAGCAAGGGAAATTACGCGGTAATGCCGTGGTGTCTACGGTAATGGCTAATTTGGGCTTGCGGCGCTGCTTGGAAGCCGAAGATATCGAGCTGGTCGAAGTTCCTGTTGGCGATCGGTTTGTGCTCGAAGCGCTGGAGCAACGCAATTTGGCTTTAGGCGGGGAGCAGTCGGGGCACATTATTTTTTCCGATTTGGCCAATACCGGCGACGGAATATTGACGGGTGCTTGTATTCTCGATGTTGTACGTGCCACCCATAATTCGTTGTCAGTTTTATCCGGGGTTATGCAGAAATTTCCCCAAGTACTTATCAATGTTTCGGTGCGTGATCTACAAGCGGTAATGAAAGATTCAGAATTTATGGCTGAACTTCAGGCCGTAGAATTTGATTTAGCTCTGAACGGGCGAGCTTTGGTGCGACTATCGGGCACCGAGCCGGTGGTCAGGGTAATGGTTGAGGCTCCAAGTGTTGCCCAAGCCGAATTGATTACTGATCGCTTAGTGGCCGCAGTCTTGCGGGCCGGTGGTGGGCCGGCATCCACCGCGTAGGCTGGTTGAGACATGTGCGGGATTGTTGGTGTTGTTAGACGGCGCTCAACGCGCTCTTCTCCTGATCTTCGAGCGCTAGTAAAGACGCTCGAAGCAGTTGCCGGTCGCGCTCAGTCTTGGGCCGGTGACGCTGAAGTTTTAGTAGATATTGCTACCGCAATTGTTGACCTCGACGCACAGTTGCGAGGTATCCCAGGAATTAGATCTCTTATTGGTGACGATCAAAGCCGAGCGGAACTTTCTCACACGGCACAAAAACTAAGTTCTGACCTTGACGGTATTGAGCGGAGTCTTGACGCGGGAACGATAGTGGTTGCCAGTTCCAATCTTGAAGCGGTCAACTCCGCTCTCGTGCAAGCGAAAGATGGTGCGTGGGCGATTCACGCCGATCGGGTTCGGACTGCGGAGGCGGTAGCGGGACTGGCTCGAGGTGCAGGTAAGAACGAGATAGGTGAAGCCGCGCTAGAGGCTTACGCGTCGATCCAGATAGCGCTCGCCGGCATTGACCGCCTCGAGGTGCGAGGACGTGATTCGGCTGGGCTGCACGTGCTAATTCGCAATTCTGGACTTAGCGATAAAGATCGGGTTGATATTGAAAAAGGTGATCGATCCGATACTCGTTTTGGTAATCGCACCATTCGTTTTTTTGGCGATGCAGTGGGTTTTGTCTACAAGTTCGCGGCTGAGATTGGTGACTTAGGCGACAACGGTTGTCGGCTTCGCCACGATATCGAAAACGACGCAATATTGCGACAAGCACTTAGCAGTGATTCTGCTGAAGCAATAATCTTAGGTCACACTCGATGGGCCAGCGTAGGAATTATTTCAGAATTTAATACCCATCCGCTTGATTCATTAGAAATAACTCAACCCAGTAAAAAAGAAAAACCTGCCCCTTACGTAGTGGCGGCGCTAAATGGCGATGTTGATAATTTTGTTGAGCTAAGTAGTGAAAAAAACTTCGCTTTTTCACCAGAAATAACTACTGACGCTAAAGCTATTCCTGTTTTAGTCGCCCGAAACGAAATCAAGGGAGACAACCCGCAAGAGTCTTTCCGGGCTGCGGTCAATACTTTAGAGGGTTCGGTGGCCATAGGCGCAGCTTTGGCCACCGCTCCCGAACAACTTTTCTTGGCTCTACGCGGTAGCGGTCAAGCACTTTATGTTGGATTGGCCGAAGATGCCTTCATTATTGCCAGCGAGCCTTACGGAATAGTTGAAGAAACTTCAGATTATCTTCGCCTTGACGGCGAATCGGTGAGCGATAGTTCTCGGGCCAACGCCACTCGAGGCCAAATTGTCGTTCTTGATGCCGGCAAGGCTGGTGAAATATCGGGGATTAATCGGTACTCCTACGACGGCTCGGAGTTATTGCTAGAACCGCAAGAAATCGAGCGAGCCGAAATTACCACTCGCGATATAAACCGAGGCTCCGCTCCGCATTTTTTGCTTAAGGAAATAACCGAGTCTCCTGCTTCGCTGCGTAAAACTTTGCGGGGGAGAATCGTTGAAAATACGGGTCTACTCGAAGTTGCCCTCGGCGATGATGCGCTGCCAGAAAAAGTGCGAAAGCGTTTAGCGTCTGGATCTATACGAAAAGTCGTCGTTATCGGGCAAGGTACGGCAGCGGTGGCGGGGCGAGCGGTAGCCGCAACTTTGCTTGACGCCAATACTGAACTTGTAGTGACTTCGACTTTGGCGACTGAGTTGTCAGGATTTTCGGTGCGCGACGATATGAGCGATACCTTGGTAGTGGCGATTAGTCAGAGCGGAACTACTACTGACACCAACCGAACGGTTGATGTTGTTCGTGATCGGGGGGCGGCAGTAATTTCAATCGTCAACCGGCGTAAAAGTGATCTAGTAGAAAAATCAGACGGAGTCCTCTACACCTCTGACGGGCGGGACGTTGAAATGAGTGTGGCTTCGACTAAAGCTTTTTATGCGCAAGTGGCCGCCGGCGTACTTTTAGCGCTGGCGATCGCCGATTCTGCTGGTCGGCTCGACCCCACTCGGGTCAATCAGTGGCTGACTGGGTTACGAGCTCTCCCGTTGGCTATGGAAAAAGTTCTTGAGAGTCGCGCCGCCATCGCGGCGGTTGCTCAACGCCACGCACCGCGCCTGCGCTATTGGGCGGTCGTGGGCAACGGAGTCAACAAAACTGCGGCTAACGAAATTCGTATAAAACTCTCCGAGCTTTGCTACAAGGCTATTGCCGTCGATGTTACCGAAGACAAAAAACATATTGATCTGTCTTCCGAACCACTAATTGTGGTTTGTGCGGCTGGTCTTGGCGGATCTATTGCTGACGATGTAAGTAAAGAGGTGGCGATTTATCGAGCGCACCGTGCTGCTCCGATAGTTATTACTGATACTCCCGAGCGTTACTCGGCGGCGCTCGAAACTTTAGTTGTCCCGTCGGTTATGCCTGAACTCGACTTTGTTCTTGCCGCGGTGGCTGGGCACCTATTTTCTTATGAGGCCGCACTCGCGATTGATTATTCGGCATTTCCGTTACGTCAGATTCGTTCAGTCATTGAGGCCGCTACTGCCTTCGCACCAGAGTCGCTGTTAGCGCGGGTCACGGCCGAGATAGATGTCCCCGCTACGCAGTTTCTTGATGGTCTACGGGCGGGAAATTATGACGGAACTCTTACCGCGAGTTCGGCCACTTTGATCGCTTCCCTTCTTCGCTACGCAATGGGGTCGGCGTCACTTGACGACTACGAATTAGAACATGGAGCCCTAGGAGTTCCGAGCGCGGTGGTGATTGATCTTACTGCTGCTTTGACTACGGCCATCGAAGAACTGACTCGACCAGTAGACGCAATTAAACATCAAGCCAAAACCGTAACCGTAGGTATTTCGCGCTCAGACGAAACGTTATTGCGAGCCGAAATTGTGCGCCAAGTTATCTCGGCGGGTACGCCACGCGACTCGCTCACCTATCGTTCTTTGCGGACGCTGGTCGATCTTGATCCCGCGGTCGTATCGGTGGTGGGCTATACCCGTTATCGCGTCGAAGGCGACGCGGCCACCGATAACGCGAAGATTTTTGTCGTCGATAAGGGTGGCGTAGCGGCCGACTTGGTCTCCCGAGCTGAATCGGATTCACGACTGCGAGGGACTAAGCACCGAGTTGCCGAGCAGCGAGAAGTGACAGTAGTGCAAGGCCGCACCGATGGACGCACGCTCATAGTGATCCCAGAAGTGAAGCACGGCCAGTGCGTTGGTCTCACGCTGTTGCACGTTGAGTTTGCTCCAAGTCTTAGCTCCGAATCTATGCGGGCAGTCCTTCAGGGTTATCAGGGTCGGTACGGAGCGCTGCGCGATGCGGTTACTGAAACCGAAGATTCGTTTGACGACACTTTGTTGAGCCAAGTGGCACCGATCGAGTTGTTGACTGATCCAGTATTAGTGTTGGCTGATCGTTGGCGAGCATAGAGAGGTGACTGGTCTAGGTGTGGTGGGATTGGGGTCAGATTTAGTTGAAATTGAGAGATTTCGATTGGCCTTAACCCGCTCAATAAATCTTTGTGAACGTTTATTTAGCGAGGCAGAACAAAATTACGCTAATACCCATAAAGACCCAACAAAAAGTTTGGCCGCGAGATTTGCCGCTAAGGAAGCGGTTATGAAAGCACTCGGAGTGGGGCTAGGAGACTTTGCGTTTAAAGATGTAGAAGTCGTTAGAACTAAAAATGGTGCGCCTTCAATTGCGTTAAGGGGACGGGCAAAGACTTTGGCCAACGAGAAAGGCGTTTCTAGTTGGCATGTTTCGCTCACCCATACCGATACCGCAGCCCTGGCGGTGGTATTGGCGCTCCGCGGGGCCAACTAGTGAAACCGGTCCTCACTCCCCAGGAGATGACTGCGGCCGATAACGCCGCGATTGCTGCGGGTACGCCCGCTGAGGTTTTGCTAACTCGCGCGGGGTCGGCGGTGGCTTGGGAGTCCCGAAAACTTTTGGGCGAAACGTATGGGCGACGAGTTTTGGTGGCTTGCGGCCCGGGTAACAATGGGGGCGATGGCCGCATAGCCGCGCAAATCTTGTCCGGTTGGGGAGCGAAAGTCGAGGTGCTAGATATCGCCAGCCCGGCTGCTACCGCTCAGTTGGGGGCGATGACGACTTCATTTGACCAAATAATTGACGCTATGTACGGCACGGGGTTTCGGGACGAACTCAACGGTGTGGCCGCGCGAGTGGCGGAGATGAGTTACGAGATACCAACCGTGGCGGTAGATATCCCTTCGGGCGTTAATGGTACTACTGGGGCAGTAACGGGTAAAGCCGTGCGGGCACAAGTAACGGTGACTTTTTCGGCCCACAAACCCGGAATTTGTTTTGAACCCGGCCGAGGATTAGCTGGGGATGTACGGGTTGCTCAAATTGGTATCGCAGTGGGTTCACCCGATTTAACTATTACCACTGAAGCCGACGTAAGACAAGCATTAGCAACCCGCCAGTTGTCGAATCACGATTTCGAAACTCATAAATGGAAATCTGGTTTGCTAGTCATCGGTGGCTCACGGGGAATGGTTGGTGCCCCACTGCTAGTGAGCCGAGCCGCGATGCGCGTTGGGGCCGGAATAGTTTGGTGCGCGGTTCCGGGCAAAGATGCGGCCGCACGCGCGAGTGGTTCTGAGGTAATCATGCGCGCTCTACCCGAAACTCGGAAAGGATCGTGGCGCAAGGTTGGAACAGTCGCGAATTCTTTTTCGCGCTTTCAAGCAATGGCCATTGGACCTGGGTTAGGCCTCGAGCGATCAACGGGCAAAGCGGTGCGCGCGACCTTGTCTCGAGGGGCGAACCCAGTGGTGCTCGATGCCGATGGGTTGCGGGCGTTCTCGGGGTGCCCAGAACTGCTCAAGCGTCGTTCGGGTTCGACCATTGTCACCCCTCACGCCGGAGAGTTCTTGGCTCTAACCGGCCGAGCCGTTGGCGACGATCGGGCTTTGGCCGCCCGGGAACTAGCCCAGCGCTCCGGAGCAGTAGTACTGCTTAAAGGACCGGCAACGGTAGTGGCCGACCCTTCGGGTCGGGCCGCCATTAACCCCAGTGACGGCCCGTGGTTGGCCACCGCCGGGAGTGGTGACGTGCTTACGGGCATTATCGGCGGTCTTCTCGCTCGAGGTTTAGCACCCTTTGCTGCCGCCACCGCGGGGGCGTGGCTACATTGCCAAGCGGCTGATGAAGCCGGTCATACTGGAATGGTGGCGGGCGACCTAATCGACGCCTTGCCCCGTGTTTTAGATCGTCTCTAGCCCAAGGAGAGTCCAATGCCAAGTTCGACGCCGGTCCGTGAAGTAATGACTACCAAAGTAATTACTTTGACTCCCGATCAAAGTTTTGCCGTGGCGGCTGACACTTTGGCCGACAACAAAATTGGAGCGGTTCCGGTTGTCGACACCGCGGGGAAGGTCGTGGGGGTTTTGCGCGACGAGGATCTAATTGTTTCCGAATCTAATTTGCACGCACCGACTTGGTTTTCGTTTATGGGGGCCGAGTTTCCCTTGCCGGGTGAGTCAAAGAAATTTGAGTCTGAGTTACGCCGCATGACCGCAGCAACAGTTGATCAACTAATGGCTACTGATGGGCCAACTTGCGGTCCCGACGATACTCTTGGGACGGTAGCGGCGGCCATGCACGACAACGACATTACCCATATGCCCGTAGTTGACTCTGACGGCAAACTTGTGGGCATTATTTCGCGTGGTGATCTTGTTCGTCGGGTTGCGGCCGATAAGTGAGCGAACTTCCCGGCCTGCGGCCGGTATGGGGCGAAGTCGACTTGGGCGCGATACGCGCCAATGTAGAGATTTTGCTGGACGCAGTAGCGCCGGCTCAGTTGCTGGCGGTAGTCAAGGCTGATGGATACGGTCACGGGTCTATTCCGGTCGCGCGCGCCGCGTTGGCCGCGGGAGCCCAGTGGCTCGGCGTTGCCCTCGTTGAAGAAGGAGTAACGCTTAGAGAAGCTGGCATCACGGCTCCGATTCTCATGCTCTCTGAGCCTCCCCTGACGGCCGCGGCCGCGGTGGTTAAAAACGGTCTTACTCCGGTGGTGTACACCCGACGGGGGATTGAAGCGCTGGCGGTCGCAGCTAATAAATCTGATACCTCTTCGGCACTAGCAGTGCACCTAAAAATTGACACCGGAATGCACCGAGTGGGTTGCACTCCGAGTGAGGCGCCCGAACTAATTGAATTGATTTCGAGTCTTCCTGGAGTAACGCTCGGCGGTTTGTGCACGCATTTGGCTAACGCCGATGACCTCCAAGATTCTTATACCGACGATCAGATAGCAGTGTTCGAAAAAGTGCTGGAAGGAGTAGCCGACCGCCCCGACTTGATCCACGCGGCTAACTCGGCCGGGGCTATTGCTCATCCTTCTACTCGTTTTAATCTTGTGCGCGCGGGTATTGCTATATACGGAGTCGCCCCGAGTCTCGAAGTCAGTAAAAAGATCTCGCTTTTACCTGCGCTTTCGCTGCACGCCCGGGTAGCCTTCGTTCATCGGTTATCGGCGGGAGCCAAAGTTTCGTACGGGTCTCGCTACGAACTTAAAAATGCGGCCACGATAGTTACGGTTCCCATCGGCTATGCCGACGGGGTGCCTCGTAGTCTGGGATTGACCGGCGGCGAAGTACTAATTAACGCTCGCCGTTACCCTTTGGCGGGTACGGTGACTATGGATCAATGTATGGTTGACGTTGGCGACGATGAAATTGCCGTGGGGGATGAGGTGGTTTTGCTCGGTCGTCAGGGAAACGAAGAGATAACGGCCCAAGAGTGGGCCGATCGCTTAGCCATGATTCCGTGGGAGGTTGTCAGCGGGATCGGACCGCGAGTGCCGCGACGTTATCGGGGGGAAGTATGAGTATTTCGAGATCCGCGTGGCGAACAGCCGGGGCTCTTGTCGGCGCCGCGGGGGTAACTGCGGTGGCGGCTTACGGCGCGCAGAGGACCATCATGGGCGATTTACGCCGCCGGCCTGATCCTGATGCCGGGTCGCTGGGGCCGCTTGAGGTCGACGAAATTAAACAGTTTCCCGCTCACGACGGGGGTGTACTCACCGCATTTATCCGCGGCGAAGGGCCTACGGTGGTTTTATCGCACGGAATAACGATTGACTCACGGGTCTGGACCAAGCAGTTTGTTTCGTTACCCAAGGCTGGTCTGCGGGTGGTGGCGTTTGATCATCGCGGCCACGGGCAATCGATGGTGGGAGAAACGGGTTACTCCTTAAACAACTTAGGTTGTGACCTGCGCACAGTGTTAGAAGAGCTAGATATTCACGACGCGGTTTTAGTCGGTCACTCAATGGGTGGAGTGGGAGTACAAGAGTTCGCTATTCACCAAATCGACGCGCTCAAAAAACGCGTGCGGGGTTTAGTTTTGCTGTCCACTTTTTCACAAGTACCAGCTATAGCACCAGTCTTTTCGAGTCGGTTTCCTGGCTCAATGTCGCTTAGTCATTTAATGCGCCGATCAAATTTAGGAACCGTAATAGCCCGAGCCGGTTTCGGCCGCGAGCCAAAAGCTAGTCACGTTGAGTTAACTCGGTTGATGGTGGCCGAATGTGACGAGCGAACGGCAAGAGAAGCATCCTTGCCCTTAGCCCACGTAAATTTTATTTCTGACCTAGCCGAGCTCAACATTCCTACTTTAGTAATTAATGGTACGGCTGATCTATTGACTCCTCTTTCGGGAGCACAACGAACGGCTGACGCGATCAACGGGGCAAATTTAGAAATACTCAATGGCGCCGGCCACATGATTATGTTGGAACGCTCACAAACATTCGATGAGTTAGTGCAGGAGTTTGTTCGCTCGGTGGGCCTGACGCCGAGGGTCTCGGCCGGGTGAGCGATGCGTTGGTTGCCGGTGTAGTCGTCGGACACTGGACGGGGACGGCTACCGGGGTAACGGTGGTGCTGTGTCCACCGAATACGGTTGGTTCGGCGGAGATTCGCGGCGGCGCTCCGGCGACTCGAGAAATTGCGCTGTTGGCGCCCGAACGCTTAGTCGAGCACGTTGATGCGGTGGTCTTTACTGGGGGCTCGGCTTTTGGCTTAGCGGCGGCTGACGGGGCCATGGCCTGGTTAGCCGAGCAGGGTCGAGGTTTTCCTACCCGCTCAGGCCCGGTTCCTATCGTTCCCACTGCAGCCATATTCGACCTTGGTGACGACCCTCCCCCCGGAGCGGCCGAGGGCCGCGCGGCCATAGAGGCGGCCGCTTCGGGCACGGGCGATCAGTGGTCGGGGTTAGTAGGGGCTGGGCGAGGGGCCACCGTGGGCAAGTGGCGAGGAGGCGAGTATTCGTGTCCGGGAGGAGTGGGGCGAGCCACCGGTACGGTCAACGGCGCCACCGTGGGCGCATTAGCGGTCGTTAACGCGGTCGGTGATGTGGTGCGGGCCGACGCAACTGTTCTTGCGGGTTCGAGCGCTCCCCTTGACGACGAAATGTTCCCTAATCCCGAATCCGCCCTCGGCGCGACCACTCTCGTTGTTGTGGCTACTGACGCTCGACTCAATAAAACCGAATGCCATCTTTTGGCTCAGAGCGGTCATCTAGGGTTGGCTCACTCTATTCGCCCTTCACACACTCGTCATGATGGTGATCTAGTCGTAGCTTTAGCCACCGGCCAAGTTGAAGTTGCGTTCGACCGTTTACGAGTAGTAGTAACCGATGTTGTCGCCGCCGCGATACGTAACTCGGTAGAAAATTAGTTCATGGTTAATAAACTTTCGTGGTCAACTTGGGACGAATTGCAACAAAGTGCCCTCCGATGTACCGCTTGCGATCTTGGGGCTACTCGCACCCAAGTCGTTTTTGGCTCGGGGCCAAAAAGTGTGCGGTTAGTGATAATCGGTGAGGCTCCCGGCGCGGAAGAGGACCGACAAGGATTTCCGTTCGTAGGCCGCTCGGGGGCACTGCTTGATCGCTTGCTCAACTCAGTAGGGATTGGGCGGGCCGAGGTTTACATCGCCAACGTAATCAAGTGTCGCCCGCCCGATAATCGCAACCCCAGTGCTCGCGAAATCGCTACCTGTCGCCCGTTTCTTGAAGCCCAACTTGAGTTTTTGCGTCCCGAGATAATCGTTCCGTTAGGTAACTTCGCCACTCGCTTTATCCTCAACACCAAGGTTGGAATAACGAAATTACGAGGCCAGATAATAGATCTGCCCGCAGGCTCCATGGGGACCCCGCCCCATTTGCGCGCGGTGGTGATTCCGGTCTTGCACCCGGCGGCGGTGTTGCGGGGCGGGGAAGCGGCTTTTTCTCGGGCGCAAGTTGATTTCGCGGTTATTGCTCAAACTCTCAGTTCGCTTTTGGCGTCATGAGGCCAAAAGTCTGATGGAGTTATCTCTTATTAGCGGCGCACCGTTAACTACGCAAGCGGTAGGACAGGTTTTGAGCGAACAGGCCGAGCTTGGCGACGTAGTAATTCTTACTGGCGACCTTGGCGCGGGTAAAACTGAATTCGTTAAGGGTTACGCTCTCGGTTTAGGTATTAGTGAAAGCGTGGTTAGTCCAACTTTTACTATCGTCCACGAATATTTTGGGCGCGAGGCACTAAACCATGTCGACGCCTATCGTCTTGAGAGCGTTCAGGAATATCTTGACCTCGGTCTTGAGGAACGAATGGACTCTTCGGTTACGGTGGTGGAGTGGGGGGAGTTGGTACGCAGCGAATTGTCGCCCAATCGATTAGAGGTCGTTATTGAGTTTGGGGTTAAAGACGACGCGCGAATCATCACTCTGCGCCCGATGGGAGATTCGTGGCTTGATCGCCTCACTGCTTTAGCGCCAGTCTTAGCGGTTATCACTCCAGTTGAGGAGCGGGAATGACTTTTATCCTCGGGCTCGATACCTCCACCAATTTCGTTGGCGTCGCTCTAGCCGACAACGGGAAAAAAGTCGCGGCTGAGTCGCACTTTGCTGCGCGTCAACACGCCGAGGTGATGGCCCCCACAATCGTCGATGTACTCAGTTCGGCTGGAGTTACGCCGCACGATTTGGCCGCAATTGCGGTCGGGATTGGCCCCGGTTTGTTCACCGGACTGCGGGTAGGCGTCACCACCGCGCTAGTTATGGCCCAGGCGCTAGATATCCCATTGTTGGCGGTATCAAGTCTGGAGTTGATGGCGGCAGGCTTGGGCGAGGTGACCCGCGAGATAGTGACAGTTTTCGACGCCAAACGAGGCGAGGTTTTTTATGCCTCGTTCCGGGCAGGCGAACCAACGCCGGTGCGGCTCAGTGTCGATGCTGTGGTTGACCCCACCGAACTTGTGGATCAGCTTATGGCGCGGGCGAGTGATTTGGTGCTGCTCGGCGACGCGGTGAGTGCGTACCCAGAGATCTTTGCTCGTCTTGCCCACGCCGAGGTAGCCGAAACCGATTTTTGGGTGCCGTCGGTCACTGCTCTAGTGGGCATTGCCGCTAGTCGTCTCGCTCGGGGTGAAGTTGATCCCCTCGAGTCAGTGGTACCTAATTATTTACGCACTAGTGATGCAATAATCCCCACCGGCCGTAAGGGGCCAAGGTGATTGCCGAGTCAGAAATTATAGAAGTAACACCGCTGCGTCGGCGCCACTTGCGCGGTGTACTGCGCATTGAGCGTGCAGTTTATTCTCAGCCGTGGTCACACGGGCTTTTTGTTTCTGAGTTAGCTCTACGCAACACTCGTACTTATTTTGTGGCTCGAGTTGGATCTAAGGTAGTGGGTTACGGTGGACTAATGGAAGCGACCGACGAAGGTCACATTACTACTTTGGCGGTTGACCCTGAGTGGACCCGCCGCGGAATTGCTACTCGGTTACTTATATCGTTGTTCGAATCCGCTCGCAGCCACGGAACGGCCGATGTAACTCTTGAGGTACGAGTTTCCAACCTCGCCGCTCAAGCGTGTTACCGCAACTTTGGTTTTGTCCCCGCAGGAATGCGCAAGAATTATTATCCTGATACCAAAGAAGACGCTCTGATTATGTGGGTCCACGAAGTCGATACGCCGGCTTACGGCGAACGCCTAGAGTCGCTCGCAGAGCGACTGGGACCCGTCAGCCAATAATGCCAACGCTTAAGGCCGTATTGGGTCTAGAAACCTCGTGTGACGAAACTGCCGCCGCCCTGGTAGACGAAGGACGAATCGTGCGCGCGTCAGTGGTTTCGAGTCAGATTGATCTTCACGCTCGCTACGGCGGAGTGGTGCCCGAGATCGCCAGCCGAGCCCATCTCGAACTAATCGGGCCCGTGGTGGCGGAAGCGTTTGAATCTGCGGGTTCAACCCTGAACGCCGTTGACGCCGTAGCCGCGTGCTCCGGGCCCGGTTTAGCCGGAGCGCTATTGGTTGGGGTAACTGCGGCCAAGGCGCTCGCTCTAGTAGCAGGAGTCCCTTACGTTGGAGTAAATCATCTTGAGGCCCACCTTTACGGAGCGTGGTTACAAAATCCTGACCTAAAACTTCCGGTCGTTATGTTGTTGGTTTCGGGCGGCCATACTTTGCTCGTAGCAGTTGACGGTCGAGGGAAGTACCGAGTGCTGGGTGAGACGGTCGATGATGCTGCCGGCGAAGCGTTCGATAAAGTTGCGCGCTTGCTTGGGTTTGGGTATCCCGGTGGCCCCGAGGTAGACCGTCACGCTCGCATCGGCTCACCCACGGCCGTAGATTTTCCCCGCGCGATGCGGGGGTCACTAAATTTTTCCTTCGCGGGGCTAAAGACTGCGGTGGCATTGCATCTGCGAGAGCACCCCGAGGTACTTACTTCCGAATTTGGAGTGGACGATATCGCCGCTTCATTTCAAGCCGCCGCGGTTGACCAACTAAGGGAAAAACTCGCCGCCGCGGCGGACATGGTTAACGCCACCACGCTGGTGCTCGGCGGCGGAGTGGCGGCCAATTCGGCTTTACGATCCAGTGTGGTTGAACTGGCTGAGACCACTGGTCGCGATGCACTTTTGGCTCCGTTAGAGCTGTGTACTGACAACGCCGCCATGATCGCCGCAGCAGGGTGGTGGCGCCTCCAGAGCGATGGGCCTACTCCGTTGAGCGCGGGGATCGACCCCAGCGCCCGCTTGCCTGGGTCAACCCCGTGATTGAGTTTGCCCATCTTGGCGTCGGGGGGTATCGTGTTAGCACTCACCACTTGTGAGTGCTAATCCCAACCACCAACCGCCCAGGAGGCGTCCGCATGAAACTGCAACCACTAGATGACCGCATTGTTGTTCGGGCTAACGAGGCCGAAGAGACCACCGTTAGCGGGCTAGTCATTCCCGATACCGCCAAAGAGAAGCCTCAGCAGGGTGAAGTTTTGGCTGTAGGGCCTGGCCGTCGTTCAGAGACTTCAGGCGATGTCGTTCCTATGGACATTGCGGTGGGCGACACAGTCGTCTACTCCAAGTACGGTGGCACCGAAATTGCCGTTGACGGCGAGGATCTTCTCATCCTCACCAGCCGTGACGTACTCGCCAAACTCAAGTAGGTCGTAGCGCTTTAGTCAAGAAGACTAAGGCGGTTTTAAAATCGAAAAACGCCCGAGACCATAATGGTCTCGGGCGTTTCTCGTCAGCAACCCAGGAGTGGTAAAGGTGGGGGATTACCAACCGGGGTTGCAGTAGAGCAGTTTGTTAGGCGTTCCCGCAGGAATGTCGGTCAATGCGTTGGCGGTAGCTGCGTTGGTTAGTCCTGCGGTTACTTGCCCCGGAGTAGAACCAGGGAACTTGGCCAGATAGCGAGCCGCACAACCAGCTACGTGGGGTGAAGACATTGATGTTCCACTCATGGTCGCACTAGCAGTATTTGATGTGTAGTAGGCCGAAAGGATCGAACTACCTGGGGCCATGATGTCAACGCAAGTTCCCCAACTCGAAAACGACGAGCGGGCATCCGTAATGGTGGTTGATCCGACGGTGATGGCGTTCGTTGCTCGGGCCGGTGATTGAAAGCAGGCGTCAAAGTTGCTGTTTCCCGCCGAAACCGAAACCGAAATCCCGTCGGCGACCAGAGCTTCGATAGCCGAGTCCAAGAACGAACTAGCCCCGCCACCCAAACTGAAGTTTGCTACTGCGGACCTAGTGGTGTGGTGGGCGATTACCGAATCGGCCGCAGCCACAATGCCCGAAGTTGATCCCGACCCCGAACAACTCAACACTCGAACGGCATACAGCGTTACTCCGGGGGCCACGCCGTAGTCCTTACCGCCCACTGTGCCCGCGGTGTGAGTGCCGTGACCATGGCAGTCCACCGAACTTGTGTGGCCGCTGATTTCGTCAAACTGAGGATCACAAACCGCTCGGCCTTCGAATTGATTGTGCGAGCAGCGAATGCCGGTATCAAAGATGTAGGCATCAACGCCGGTCCCCGACGAGGTGAGGCAGTTGGTCTGGCCGGTGTTGACTCCCCACGGACCAATTTGGTCAACGCGGTCAATTCCCCAGAGGTTTGTATTCCACGATGCCAAAGTTCGACACGTTTGTGCTGGCTCCGCAGGCGGAGCAGTAGTAGTGGTAGTGGGCGCAGTAGTGGGCGCAGTAGTGGTGGGCGGTGGGGTTGGAGTGGGCTTGGGTCCACAAGCCGCGGCAATAAAAGCCAAACTCGCGATAGCAATTACCCCTTTACGGCGACCTGCGCCTACCAACACCACACCAGTTACGGCGGCGATACCGGCGACTACGAGCAACCAGAGAACAAGATTATTAGATCCCGAGTTACTAGAGGTTGAGTTCAAGTTGACGCCTTGGGCTCCAAGGGCAAAAATTGTGGGGTCGGCTTCCACCGCTACTACTCCGGGCTGAGTGACAAGCCAGTCGATTTGGCTGCTGCTTAGATCGGCGGAGAACCCGGGGAAAACTTTCTCGTATTCGTTGGTGATGTCGCCTCCCGCCACTGCGAGTTCGCCGGCGAGAGTATCGGCAGTGGCGTCAGTGGCTAAACGCACAATTACCGGAACATCGGTTTCTGTCGGAGTGGCGATCGGCGCAATATCGATGGGCGCTTCGACGACAGGTTCAACCCCAGGAACCGCGGGAGTCTCAATCGGAGGTATTTCTGCGACGGGAGTTTCAATCGGAGCGGTCGTAGGTGGAGTCTCGGTCTCTGCGTCGGCGCTAGGAGCAACGAATGCCCCCACCAGCGATGCTCCCGCGAGGGCGAAAGCGGCTACCGCTCCCATGAGGCGCCGACGGCTAAGGGGCGACGCAGTGGAATTTACGGATTGATTTTTGCTGCTTTGAGTTATCATGCTTTGGGTATCGGAAAGAACGCCGAAGTGTTTCGCTAAAAGCAATATTCATTCCCTGCTCGCCCCAGTAGCGATCTCGGCCTTATCTGGTATGGGCTATGGTTTGAGCCCCTCCGGGGGCTCTAGCGTGGTGTTTGGTGTAGCCCGGCTAACGACTGAGGCGCTAATGGAGTATTCAACCGCAACTACGGCCGAGAAAGGTGTCAGTGCTCGGAGACAACTTCGCTCGCACGCTTGCTCAAGTTCGTAACGGCGACGAGGCTGCGTTCGCGGCCCTTTACCGAGCCCACAACCCTGCTCTCGCGGGGTTTTTGCGTCGTCGGTCAATCACCGCCGCCGAAGACTTGGCCTCCGAAACTTGGATTGGAGTAGCCCGCGGCCTTGAACGCTTCGAGGGCGAGGAATCTGATTTTCAGCGTTGGTTGTTTACTATTGCTCGGCGGCGTTTGGTTGATCACATCCGAAAAGTCAAACGTAGCCCCGAGACCACCGCTCTCGCGGTTGACCTATCGGGCGGGGGCGACCCGCTTGAGTCGGTACTTAGCGGAGAGTTGGGCGCCGCGGCATTGATCGCGATCGAGCAGTTGCCCCCCGCCCAAGCCGAGGCCGTTCGGTTGCGCATTATTGGCGACCTCGACGTGGCGGCCACCGCTGCGGCCATGGGTCGCTCAGCCACCGCGGTCCGAATTTTATGTCACCGCGGACTCAAGGCTTTAGCCGAAATCATGGGTTCTGAGGGAAACAAACCGCACAATTCGACGATAGGGAAAGTATGAATTGGATTTGGTCGCGCGCTAAACACCGCGGCGCTAACGAAATCGATGAAGCGGCACTGCGGGGCGACGTCGCGGGAGCGTCCGCCGATCTCCGCCTAGTGGCCGAGGCCGCGGCTGAGTTGCGGGCGGCTCAAGCTGCCGTGGAGCCAGTCGACCCACCCGCCGATCTAGTTCGTCAATTCCGAGCCGCATTAGCCCCAGTGGCCGCGAGTTCGGCCACTGCTTCAGAAAAACCTTTATCTTCTAAGCGCCATTCGCCGCTACGGCCAATTGTGGTGCTGGCTTCGGCCGCGGTAATTTTTGTGGGCGCCGGTGGCGCATTGGCGGCCACCGGTTCGCTACCCAACGCGCTACAGGCGCCGGTGTCTGACGTCGTGGGGGTAGTCGGTATTTCTATTCCTGACGCCAACGATTCGTTACCAACGGGCGAATTAGCTGATCCCGCACCCAGCGATCCCGCACCCAGCGATCCGAAGTCATCGGAAGGTAATTCTGGCCGTCCTTTGCGCGAAGACTCCGGTCTTGATCCTAAAGTCGAAGTCGAAGTAGCAGCTTTTCAAGACTGGTGTGGGAATCGGGGCAATAAGCTGTCAACCAAAATTAATTTGGCGACTATGAGTCAGGCGTGTACTGATCTAGTCGAGGTAGCCGACAACCCGGCGGCGATTACCGCAGTTTTGACTAATTTTAAAGCCGTTTACGCTGAGATTGAGAAGTTCATACCCAAGAAGTGGATGGGTGAGTTAATGGCAGTTAGTGACCCTCCGAAGCCCCGCGGTAAAAATTCAGATTTGGAAAAAACTCCCGCTCCTCCGACGCCAACCACCCGGGTCCGCACTACCACCACCACCCGACCTCCGACGCCAACCACCCGGGTCCGCACTACCACCACCACCCGACCTCCGACGCCAACCACCCAGGCCCGCACAACCGCTACCACCCGACCTCCGACGCCAACCACCCAGGCCCGCACAACCGCTACCACTCAGGCCCGCACAACCGCTACCACTCAGGCCCGCACAACCGCTACCACTCAGGCCCGCACAACCGCTACC
>SHUY01000011.1 GCA_009694435.1 Acidimicrobiia bacterium
AGAAAAGAAGATAGCCAAACTGTCTAAATTACTGGCCGAAGAAAAACCCGTGTCCACCGCCGAAGAAATACCAGAACTCGAAAGAAGTAACGAGGAAATGGTAGAAGCGATTGAAGAGTTCGACGCGGCAATATACGCGTTGATGTGGTGGACCCCAGCACCGGATGCTATCAGCGAAAAGATGTAATCGCGATTAATCTTTAAAGAAAGAGACCTTGATGAGTTCCAACCTATGGCGCCGTGTAATTCTGATTGGAGCCATGCTCGCCGTGGCCTTCGCTGCCGCGTCGCCGGCACAGGCGGCCCCGGCCTAGAATTCAGAGGGTTCCCTTATATTTTGTTTACCAAGCAAGTCCGATGACGGGTGCAGGAACTAGTCTCTAGCACGATGGAATCTAAGTATTCACTTAGGTCATTGCCTGTCACCGCGATCGTGTTGACACTGGCGGCGCTCGTTTTTGCCAGCTGTGCGAGCGATTCAAACAAGACCGAATCCGATGACAATAATTCGGCTAGAACGATTCGCCCGTTGTTGGGAGTAAATGGCGGGCCGACTCCGTTTCAACCAAGTTTGTATCCGTCATTCGTCGACACCACGAAACAGTTTAAGTCGCTCGGGGTTGATGCGGTACGCCTCGAGGATTACTTCGGACCCAACGACATCATGTGTATGTTTCCGGATCCATCTGATGACCCATCCGACGACTCAAACTACGAGTTCGAAGAAACCGACGCCGTTTTTCAATCGGTAGTCGACGGCAACTTCCGGCCGATGTTGCGCCTTGGCCAAAGCTGGAAAGTTGGTGAAGCCATCACCGGCTACGACGTCAAGGCGCCGACGGGCACGCTTCAACCGGACAAACCGAAGTCGTATCCCGGGTGCGACTTCTGGAGTGAAGGTTTGGCAGCAGGTGTCGACAGGGCTGGGCCTGAATTATGGAAGCACATAGTCGGCCGATACAGCGACCGGGAACGTTGGGGGAAAAACGCCCTAGAAAACGGGTGGGTTGAAATATGGAACGAGCCGAATATGCCCGGCTCAACGATGTATTGGGATGCCGAACCCGAAAAGTTCTATGAATTCTTTGCCACTACGGCTAAAGCTCTGGCCGCGGATTTCCCGGAATTGAAGTTCGGCGGTCCGGGATCGCATGGGGCCGGTTGCACAACGCCTGAGGGTCGAAAGTGGGTCGATGACTTCTTTGAGTATCTGAAAAGAAATGACGTGCCGCTCGATTTCTTTAGCTGGCATGCGTACTCCGCCAATATCGACGAACTTCGCGGCTGCTACCTCTTCTATTCGAAGCTCCTCGATCAGCATGGATACGGCGATGTACCCCAGATCGTGACCGAGTACAACACTGACGCGGTTGCGTGCGCTGGTGCCGGCCAGATCTGCCATCCGCACGGCTACCTTGCTGGTGGCGCATTGTTGACCACGGCTTGGATCGAAATGCAATCGTGGCCCGATCTTGAAGGCCTCTTTGTCTACCGAGGCGCCGACGGTCCATTCATTCCGAATAGCGAATTCACGCTGCCGGTCGTTGACGGCGCCCCATGCCCAGGACTTGGGTGTGATTCTTTAGGCGACAGCGGGTTCGGTCTGCTCTACGGTGACGGAACCCGAAAACCGCAAGGCGCGGCGGTTTCGCTCTGGAGCATGTTGGCGGGAATGGAGTTGGTAGATCTCGCCGAACCTGCGCTGTTTGTCGCCGAGGTCGACGGCACCACTCTTAATAATGCTGGGGCGAAACTCGCCGGTGGGCTTCCGATACTCGGCGTACTCGCTGGTCGAGACCAGTTAGGCAACGTAAGGCTGCTCGTTGCTAATCCTCAGGACGTGACCGTGACCGTCGACATCGCTGGGTTGCTCCGGACCGGACAAATTGAAGCAAGCGACGAGACAATGATCGCCGTCACCTCACTCACCGAAGGTGCCCCTGATCTAGTCAGTACGAGTGAGATCAAATTCGGTACACTTGCGTCGTCTCTACGTCCGTCAGCCCTACGTCCGAATACCAACGGAGTAGTACTTGAGCCATTCAGCGTCCAAGTCTACGAAGTTCGAGGGCGACCAGACGCTTTGTCCAAGCGGCACTCACGTCCGCCGCGTCGGTAAACAAGTTCCAGCAAAAATCATCACCTCTACAACAAACGGCTCAACGGCACTTCGTACTCCCGCGCGATCATTGAGGTAACCTCAGCCGCCCAGTCGAGCTTTTCTTTGGGGGCGACAATTTGCTTGTAAGCGAGAAGCATTTCTTCCGTAGCGGTGCGGCACTTGGCGCTCATTCTGCCCAAGACTTTGACCATGGTTTTATTAAGAAATTCTTTATCGGTTTTGCCCGTGCGTATGAATCCATCGGCCCCGATGCTGGCTTTTAGGACTTGGCGGCTACACCGAACCGCTTCCTTAGTGTGCTTCTTCATCGGTTCGGCCTGTGCCGGTGAAGCAACAAGCACCACCGCAACAACTGCCAGTATTGCGACCCTGGCCTTGTTCATCTCTCCGCACTCCTTTAGGTTTCGACTAACTCGCTCGCTTTATTTTAATGTTCGATGCCACTTGGGCTTGCTCATGCTGGGGGTTCACTCTACTATTGCGGGCTGTACTCGAAATAAATCGTCGAAAAAGGAGACCTTGATGAGTTCGAACCTATGGCGCCGTGTAGTTCTGATTGGAGCTATGCTCGTCGTGGCCTTTGCCGCCGCGTTGCCGGCACAGGCAGCCCCGGCCAAGGCCGATAGTGGCCACTACGGGAAGTGGGTCCAGACGGGCTGGAATATTGACGATCGAGTCCTTCCCTGTCCCGTCGACCTCGCGCTGCCCGCTCCGGCGCCGTCGATCGTGTGTACCGACGACACCTTCCTTGTACTCAAGAAGAACGGCCGCTACGAGACGAACATGTCGGTCTTCAAGACCATCGCGGCCAACAAGGGCGTCTACGAGGTGGCTAAATTAGCCGGCGACAAGCAGGACGCGATCGTGTTTGACGATGACGGTACTGGAGATTCGCTGCGGGCGTATCGTGTGCAGATCCGGCGCGCCGCCGCCGGATCGCCAGCGACGATGACGATCTCCACGGTGTTCAGTAATCCCCGAACCGAAGCCGACATGAATATCAAGATGGTCTTCGCTCGCAGCACCAGCTGACCCTAAGCCTCGCTGGAGTCGGCACCACGGTGCTGGTATTACTGTTCGTGCGGGCGCTTCCTAGCGGGCTACTGCTATCTAGCGATCACAAATAGATTTTTAGAAAACCTTGCCGGGGTTCCCGAGGGAAACGGCGCGAATGAGCGCGAGTACGATGATGATCGCGCCGAACGACAATAAGATGATCGTTATCCGACGATGGCTCGACAGACCAGCGATACCTAAGAAGAACAGGGCAATCGCCATAATAACCGCCATTTGATCAAAGTCGTCGGCGATGCGGTCGTTTTTCTCGGCCTTACTAAATGACATTCGCGCCGACGCGTCGACCTCATCCGCTGAATCGATCAGTTTGGTCGACAACTTCGGATTTTGGTTGACGAAAGGCGAGTTGTACCCAGCCTCATCGGGCTGCTTCTCCCACCAGCTTATTGCCGCGACCAGGTCTGGCGACATTAAAGATGCGCGGATGTACTCCGCCAGATCCGTTTCGCCCGTAACTTTGGCCTTGGCGAACTCGAGGAATAAGGTTTTGTCGGAAGTAGCCGTCGAATCCGCTATGGTGTAAAGCGTTGTTGCTTCATCGGCGGTGCGAATTCCCGTGGAGTACTCCTTCTGCACGTCATCGCTTACATTGCCGGCTTCTAACGAGAACCACGCGGTCAAGATGGCCGCGACCCCCAACAGAATTGCTATCAAGATCTGAATTCGATCATCGGACCACTTCGGGTCGGCAATTTGTGGCTGCTCGGTGTTCATAAAACAATCATATTAGGCCCCGTGCAGGCTTTTAAGGAAAAGCCGGCTACGAAAAACCTAGTGATTAAATTTGTTAGTTGACCACCGTCCCGGGGACCTCGCGGGACCCAACGGCAATCGTGGTTTCGACTGGCTCAACTGACCGACCGCGCACAATGACCCGGTATGTTCCTGGGCTCCCTTGTTCGGCGATCCGTGACAGGTATAGATAGTTTTTTCGTGAATAAGGCTCGTAAAACTCGCTCCGCTCGTTTACCTTGAGCGTGCTCCGCCGCCCCTTGGGGTCAATGAGGGTGACCCGGGGCAACTCTTTAGGGGTAAGGGCGTTGTCCGGAGCTTCATCAGAGATCAGGTACTGCACCTCTAGTTGATCTCCCTTGACCAATCGGAACCTGAAGCCGCGCGCTTGTTTATTTGCCACCGTGGCGTACACCGCGTAAGAGACGGTTCCGTCTGGAAGCAGCGGACCACTACTCGGTGAGCCGTCTCCCTCGTCGAGGATTACCGGCTGGTGCGCGTGAGCGGGGGTAACAAAGACCGCCATCAAAATCGCCGCACTCAGGGCAATCGCTACTGCGGATATCTTCACGCAGCCAAACTACTCGCGCGCCGCCGAAATGACGATTTCAGCGTAAAGCGTCGGCTACAACTCAACTCCCCCGGCGCACTTGCCCTTAACCTGTGGCTATGAGCACTGAGTCCGACCGCGTCCAAACCGTCGCTCGTTGGGTGCTGGGAGCTTTTTTGGTTTTCGCCGGCCTTGCGCATTTAACCGTGCAGCGCACTGAGTTCTCCGCGCAGGTGCCGTCGTGGTTTCCGATCGAGGTCGACGCGGTGGTGGTGGTTTCGGGTTTGGTGGAGTTGTTGCTCGGTGTCGCGCTCATCTTCGTTCGCCGGCGCGTCGCGCTAGTTGGGGTGGTTGTGGCTGGGTTCTTTATTGTGATCTTCCCCGGTAACATCGCCCAATTCGTCGAAGGCAAAAACGCGTTCGGGCTTAACTCCGACTCGGCGCGGTTTATTCGCCTGTGGTTTCAGCCGGTACTAGTGCTCTGGGCGCTTTGGTCGACGGGCGGATGGGGTTGGTTGCGCCAACAGTTCGGGTCTACGCCCCCGCCGGGATAATTTCCCCGGAGGCTGGTCGAGCGCACCCGCGATCTATCCGGTATGTCGTTGCGCTCAGTCGTTCGCGTTGATTACGAGAATCTCTGCGGCCGAAGTGTTGGAGGTGCGCTTTACGGTGTCGGCCATATTCACTGCGACCCACTCGGACGAGGCGGCGATCGCTTCTTCAGCTTCTTCGTGAGTCTCCCAAACGCTGATCGACATCACCTGCGTCGGCGACACCTCAAGCAGCGACCACGACTTGAACCCGGGCAGAGCGGGGAAAATGTCGACGAAGCTGCCAGGTTGTTTAATCACTTCAACCAGATCGTCAAGCGTTCCGCTGATTACGTCGAAGGTGGCAACTCGAAGGTGGCTCATCGTCTATCTCCTTGTTGGTTGGATTTGCTTAGGCCATAATCGACCGAGGCGGCGGCGGAACTAATCGTTGAGGGGCAGTCGAGCACACCCCAAAATAATTAATGCGGCCGACCACTCGGTCCGTAGAGGAGTTTTGCTGCTTCGGGGGGATCAGGGAGGACAACGGTAAATTCATTTCCTTCGGGATCGGCCATTCGGTAATGCGACTCTCCGGGGCGGGCGTGTATGGCTTCAACGAAACGGCCGCCTAACTCTTCAATACGCTGGCGGGCTATCTCCATATCTTCAACTTCGATGTCGGCCCGAGTGCGAAACCCAGTCGGAACGGAGCCGGCGGGGGCGGGTTCGAAGGCCATGCAGGCACCACCGCTATCGGGACCAAGGCGTATCCAGTCGTCCTCGTTCTCAATAATTTCTACTCCGAGCACTGCTTTCCAGAAGTTGGCCAATACCGCGGGGCTGTTGGCATCAATAACAACGGTGCGGAGCCAACCGACGGGGACAAGTTTTTCGTTCATGGTTCTCCTTCACGACAACGCCGGCCTTTTGCCGATAGTGGCTTTGGCCACACGATAGCCTGACCAAATCACTATTTGGAAATTACCACCCGAACTTCGCCCGGCGGTCACGCAAGTTCTTAGTGCTCGCTCGCACCCGCCGCGCGATCAGTCGCTTTTCTCGTCCAATACTTTGTTTGGTGAGCCGGGCATCTATCCCGATGGCTCGCCGATGCATCCGGCGACCGGCGACCCAGTTGATGAAGTCGGCGCCCGTTCGGCCTTGGAGCGATTGGACGACGACGGAGTGCTGATCCGATTTAACGATGCCCAACTGATCGCTCGATGTTTAGAGCCGGGGCCGAGGGCGGCGTTGGCGGCACTCTCGGCGACGATAGCGGCGCCGCTGCTTGATGCGTTGGTTGTCGACGAAACTCCCGTCGCTACGCTCAGCGTTGGTGTGCCAATCTCGCCCGGACGGATCGTCGGTCCAGTGCTCGACGGTGAGTCAAAGAATCGGGTGGTAAACGAGCGTTACCGATCTGAAGACCCCTTGCTCGTAGCGCCGTCGCTGGCCCATGATTTACTGTGGAACACGGTCGGGGCGGGGCAATTTGAAGAAGCGACTCTGCATTTGATCTGCGCTCTGGTGTACTTGCAGTTAGTGATGCGCGAGCCCGCTCTCGCGCATCACGATACTGAGCTCGCGCGCCGACAAAATTCATTAGCGATTAGCGTTTTAAATTCACGAGCGGTTGGCGAAAGTGAACTGCGAGTGATCGCCCCCGACGGATCCGGCACGATTCCGGGGGGCGCCCCCGCCATGGCAACGCCCGATTATTGGTCAATTCCCTTCGTGGGTGGTCCGCCGGCAACCAGCCCTGCTCCACCATTGTTAAGTGTGGTTCTAAATAGGGCGGTAGGAGGGAATGAACCCTTGGGTGTTATTGACCAATACGACAACGCCCTGGGCGAGGCAATTTCTTCTCACGGCTTGCGCGGCGCGCTGAGCGAATACCACCAACTGCGAGTTGCGCTGACGCTCGGGCTCATTGACGAACATGATCTCGCTCTACATTCTGGTACACCGCTAAAAGATGTCGGCGCCGCGTTTGGTGTCAGCGATATTTTGGAGTTATTCGTCAGCCCATGAGTCCGTTTCGGCTGTGGCTCACTCTGGGTGCCCTTAGTATCCCAATCATTTTGGTGTCAATCGACCTAAACGGAATTGTTGTTCTACTGCCACAAATCGGTTCTGATCTCGGTGCTTCGGCCGACGAAGTTGGATCGATCGTAACGGTAGCGAGCATCACGTCTTGTGCGCCTTTGCTGTTGGTGGGTCGGGTGGCAACTCGTATCGGCTCTCGTCGGCTACTGCTGTTCGGAATTGCTTTACTCTGGATAGCCGCGGTCATCTGCACATTTACTGAATCGTTTAGTTTGATGATGTTCGGGCGCGCGTTGGAGGGACTGGGGGCGGCTTGTTGCTTTACAACATCGCTTGCGGTTATCGATTACTTATTCGATAGCAAGCGTCGTCCGGTGGCGATTGGTATCTGGGGTGGCCTTGGTGGTTTGGGGGGAGCAGTGGCGCCGTTGGTGGCGAGTCTGCTCAACCAGGCGTTCTCTTGGCGAGCATTTTTTGGTATCAATCTTATTTTGTTGGCGGTCGCCTTGGTGATGTTGTTGATTCTCGTGCCCAAGATCCCGGCCGACGCGGCGCGATCGATTCCTGTGGTGATTATGGGCTTGTTGACGCTGGGTATTGCTGGCACCATTGGAGGAGTGCAGCACTCGGCGTTTGGCGGTTGGCTCAGTGCCGGGACGATTATTCCAATTATCGGCGGAGCGATATGTCTCGCGCTGGTATGGCGCTTGCGCACCCCCGAAACACCGCTTGTTCCCACAACTATTACGAGAAAATTGTCATTTCGTTTTGGTACCGCGGAAGCAACTCTTTCGAACTGGGGCTCGGGAGTGGTGATGGTATTGGTGCCGATTGCTCTAGAGACAATTCGAGGCGTAAGCGTGCTGGAGGCGGGGATTATTTTCATGGCCTTTTCGATTCCTTTCGCACTGGGTAGCGTGATATCGGGCTCGGCTATCGATACCTACGGGGGTCAAAAAACTCTCGGGGCAAGTTCAGCGGTGTTCGCGATTGGGATATTGGTGCTAGTGGTAGTGGGCATCACCGGCCCTATGGCGGGCATTATTGTTGGTCTTGCCATTTGCGGGTTAGGTAATGGCGTCATTTACAGTGGAGCAACTTCGGTGGCCTTTTCAGATATCGTTTCGAGCGATGCGGCGGAAGCCTCGGCTACCTTGAGCATGTTGCGAGTCAGTGGTTTTGCTATGGCCGTGGCCTTGTCGACTTCGATCGAGGGAAGTTTAGATAGCGGATCTTCTAGTAGTGAGCGGGGGATTAGAACGGTGCTGATAATCGCCGCAGTAATTACCGCCGCGGGAATACCGGCGGCTTTTCGTCGGGGCAAACTGACCCGAGTTGATTGAGTAAGTTAGCGCTGTGCTTTTACCCGACACCGAAAACGCCCCCGCGGCTCTGGCCGTCGTAAAAGCAGCATTTGCTCCGACCGGCGGCTTGGACGATATGCAGCAACGGCTCATCGACGATATGGCGCAAATTATGTATGGGCTCGATTACGGGGCCACCGCTGACCTCACCGACGAAGTGCTTGAAACTCTTCCCTACGAGACTCGGCTCGAGGCTCTCCATTTGATGGTGGTGATTGAATTGATGGAGCATCCACTTCGGCCTGAAGTCGCGCAGTCGGTACTGGAATTTGCTGAAAAACTCAACCTCCCCATTCAATTGTTAGAGGATGCTCGCCACTTGGCGGATGATCAAATTGCGTTCGCCTACCTAGATTTTCAACGCCACGGTTGGTACGCGCACGAAACCTTGCGCGAGTCGACTCACGGCAAGTGGCTTGAGTTATTGCGTTCGAAGATTGCCTACATAGGGATTATTCCGGATGAGGAAATTGCCCAGCGCTGGGAAGCTCTGCTCGTTTGTCCCGACGGGAGTTGGGGGCGGGCCGTTGCCCAGTTTTATCTTGACCACAAGTTCCCATTTCCCGGTGAAAAACACGGAATCTTTGAGGTTGGGGCTCGGCACGACTGGATGCATGTCTTGTGTGGGTACGGAACCGAACCCGCCGGGGAACTCAATGTATTCGCGTTCATTGCTGCGTCGATGAACGACTCGCGCGGGCTGGTGCTTTTGGCGGTCACGCTGGGGTTATTTCAGAACGGAACTATCAAACATGTAGGCATGAAGCGCATAGAGAATGCCAGCACCGACACATTAAGTATTCCCGGCGTGCTCGAGCAGTGGGCCGATTCCTTTCGTCGCGGAGAACAGTGTCGGGTTGATGTAATGGGGACGGTCGATCTTTTTGCCTATAAAGACATGGCCCTCGATGAAGCCCGAGATTTTTTTGGGGTTGTGCCTTAACTCGCTTGACCCGCGGAGAGCCAAATAAGCGAGTGCCGGCGTAAACCAGCAGTTGAGTTAGAGGCCTAGAGTGCATAAGTGGCACAAAACCTAGACCGGTCATTTACTCATAACGATTCCGAAACGGTCACGCTTCCCCGTGGGCAGATAGTTCACCAGCGCCACGCTCAACAGTCCGAAGTTTTGGCTCGCCGCTTCTACCAAGTCCGCCCAGGGGTTTGGACGCTGGTGGGCAACGGTCTTTCTAACCAGACTTTCGTAGAAGGCCCCGAGGGGATCATCGCCATTGACACGGGTGAGTCGACCGAAGAAATGCGCGAGGCTATTAGTGAACTTCGCCAACACACCGATCGACCCATAGTGGCGGTTTTGTATACCCACTTTCACTACGTCGGGGGCACCGAAGCGGTTTATGAAGACGCCAACTCACGCTCAATGCCGATTTACGGCCACGAGAAAGTCGCTTACAACCGAAACCGAGCCACGTCAGAAATTTCCACTACTTACGTTCGGGGCCTGATTGAACAATTTGCGATCTTTCTGCCCGACTCCGGCCCCGACGGCAACGTCAATGTGGGGCTAGGTCATTTTTATCGCAACCCCGACCACGCGCCGTTCACCTCGGTGTTCATTCCCCCTAACGAAACCTTCGGCTCGCGCGCTGCACTTGTAGTGGCGGGTTTACCAATCGAGGTTACCGAAGCCCCTTCCGACGCTGACGATTCAGTTACTTATTGGTTCCCGACTTTGGGAGTGGCCGTACACAACTTGGTGTGGCCAGTTCTGTTCAACATATTTGCCATTCGAGGCGAGGAGTATCGCGATCCCCGGGTTTTATTGACTGGCCTTGACCACTTGTTGGCCCTCAAGCCCGAGCACTTGGTGGCTACCCACGGCCCGCCTATGTCGGGGGCAGACGAAATACAACAACGAGTGGTTAAGTATCGCGACTCAATCCAATTCTTGTGGGACCAGTCAGTAAGGCATATAAATAAAGGTGTTCTGGGCGCCGATCTGGGGGATGTCATTTCGCTGCCGGCCCAAACCCAAGACGATTTCATTACTTCCGAGGGTTACGGAGTAGCCGAGCACCACGTCCGCCAAATTCGCAGCGGTTTATTCGGTTGGTTTGACGGCAACGAGGCCGAGTTGTTCCCGCTGCCAAGTAACGAGCGCGCCCGCCGAATGATCACTGGCTTTGGTGGCCAAGACGAGGTGCGCGCCCAGACCAAACAAGCACTGGCCGATGACGATCTTCGTTGGGCTACCGAACTTGCAACCTGGCTCGTGCGTTCTGAAGAAGGCGATAGTGACGACCGCAAACTATTGGCTAGTTGTTTGCGGACCATCGCTCAACGCACCTCGGCGGCCAACATTCGTAGTTGGTGTCTAACTCGGGCGCTCAGTTTGGAAGAAAAAATAAATACTACGAGCCTTTATCAAAACAATTTCAATCGCATTCAAGTGATTTTATCTCCGCCTGAGAGTTCGGTGAATATGTTGCGGGTTTTGCTCGTCCCCGATCTTGCTAACGGAATTGATTTTCATATTGCCTTTAAGTTCACTGACCAACCCATTACCGGTTTACACGTGCGCAACTCAGTTGCTTGTCCCACTGGTGGTGCCAACGCCGACGCAACGGTCGAATGTTCAATTGAAACTTGGGCCGATGTTTTGGCCGGCGACACTAAGTTGGCGGCGGCCGTTGCTGACGGGTCAGTAGTAATAACGGGTGACGCCCAACAAGTGCTCGCGACGCTGGCGGTATTTGAGGTTGAAGGGTTTCAGTAGTGGCAGACTCGGCGAGCCTTCCCCGGCCAACCCCAGCGTTTACGGGGGTTATTGGGCGTTTGTTCGACGAGTCAACCCCGTCCCGACTTGAAGTAGATAGGGCGCCCGAAAACGCGCCCAATGTGGTCTTGATACTGCTTGATGATGTCGGTTTTGGTTCTTTTGGAACTTTTGGTGGCCCCGTCCCGACCCCCGGCCTCGATTCGGTGGCGAAGCGGGGTCTTCGCTACAACCAGTTTCACACCACGGCACTGTGCTCACCCACCCGCGCCGCATTGCTAACCGGCCGCAATCATCATTCGGTGCACATGGGCGGGATTACTGAGATCGCCAACTCGTTCCCGGGTTACGACAGCGCTATTCCGCCCGAAGCGGCCACGGTGGCGCAAGTTCTGCGCTTGTCGGGCTACAGCACCGCGTGTTTTGGTAAGTGGCACTTGGCGCCGTCGTGGGAACAAAGTCCGTCGGGACCGTTTGATCGTTGGCCTACCGGTTTGGGGTTTGATCGTTTTTATGGAGTGTTAGGCGCCGAAGCGTCGCAGTGGGAACCCGCGGTCTACGACCAAACGACACCCATTTCCCCTCACCTCGGCCGGCCGGGTTATCACCTCACCGAAGATTTAGCCGACCAAGCCATTGACTGGGTGCAACGACAAAAAGCCTCAACCCCTAACCGCCCGTTCTTTTGCTATTTCTCCACTCCCGCAGTGCACGCTCCTCATCATGTTGCTAAAGAGTGGATCGACAAATTTTCCGGTGCGTTTGACGACGGCTGGGACTCACTGCGAGAGCACATTTATCAGCGCCAATTAGAAATGGGAGTTATTCCCCCCGAAACTGCCCTCACTGGTCGGCCAGAGCAAATCCCTGCGTGGGATGAATATCCCGATGAGTACAAACCCGTGGCCCGACGGTTGATGGAAACTTTTGCCGGCTTCTTGGCTCACACCGACGCGCAGATCCACCGCGTTTTACAGTCCATCGAAGATCTTGGTGAGATGGACAACACTTTAGTTATTTACATCACCGGCGATAACGGCGCATCGGCGGAAGGAACAATTCATGGCGCGTGGAGTGCCCCGTCATTTCAAAACGGGCAACCCGAAGACCCCGAGTGGTTGCTCGACCATATGGACGACTTTGGCACTAGCCGATGTGAAAACCACTTCAATGTCGGCTGGGCCTGGGCGTTGGATTCTCCGTTTAAGTGGATGAAACAAGTGGCCTCGCATTTTGGCGGTACCCGCAACGCGGTAGCGATTTCGTGGCCCGACAAGATAACCGCCGCCGGTGAACTTCGAACTCAGTTTCATCATGTGATCGACATCGCGCCCACCATTTATGAAGTGGTGGGCATCACTCCGCCCACGAGCGTAAATGGCATTACCCAAATGGATATGCACGGTGTGTCGATGGCGTACACGTTCGCCGACGCGGCGGAAAAAAGCCGCCGGAGCTCGCAGTATTTCGAAATACTTGGTAACCGGGCGATTTATCACGAGGGCTGGATGGCCTCGTGTTTTCACGGTCGCCTCCCGTGGATCCGCTTGGCCGGTTTTGCCTTCGATGGCCCTCAAGAAGTATGGGAGTTGTACGACATAGAAAACGACTTTTCCCAAGCGGTCGATTTGGCGGCCGATCACCCCGAAAAGTTGCTCGCACTCCAAGCGATATTTAACCAGTCCGCGTTGGATTACGGCGTTTATCCGTTGCGAGATCCGGGTTCTCCTCGAGACGGCGATTTTTCGGTGCCGCACTCTTTAGCCGGGGTGAGCAAAATGACTTACACGCGTTCGCACTCCCGTATGCCCGAGGCGTCAGTTTTAAATCTTAAAAACTGTTCTTACCGAATTACCGCTGACATTACTGTGCCTGATGTTGGGGCCACCGGAGTGATCGCGTGCCAGGGCGGAAACATGGCGGGGTGGTCTTTGTATCTCGACGACGAAACAAGACCCATATTCCATTACAACTGGTACGGACACATACACACCGCAATAGTCGCGAGCCAGCCTTTACCTGCGGGAAAACATTTACTTGAAGCGATATTTGATTATGACGGTGGTTTTGGTGCCGGAGGTTTGTTTTCGTTATTAGTCGACACCCAGCTGGCGGCTATGGGGCGTATTGAACAAACGGTGCCGTTAGTTTTTTCTATGAGCGGCGAAACTTTTGATGTCGGGGTCGACACTGGTTCTCCGGTGGGCCCGTATCCGCATCAGTTTCCGTGTACAGCAACAATTAAGGGAGTAACTCTGGAGCGACTAGACGAGCTTGGGGCCGAAACAGAAAAGTTGGTTCGGCAAGGGATGTTCAAAGCCAGTTTGAGTTCGCAATAGTTTTATTGTCGCCTAGTTGTCGGGCCGACGACCAGTCGCCGATTAGTACTCAAATCTGGGGCACGGTGGTGGCTTCGTAGGAACCAACTTTAGGAGCCTTGTGCACAAGATCCGCAAATCAGTTTTAGTCGCCGGTGCCGCTTTGGTGTTTGCTTTTAGTGCCACTGCTTGTAGCAGCGGCAGTGGAAGTGACTCACCCGACACCACTACTGCAACCACGCAAGAGAAAAACAACAACCAAGACAACAATCAGAACCAGTCGCCGGCGGAGCAGCAGGCGGAGTGTCTTAAGTACAACCCAGTTCCGTCAACTTGTAGCTTTATTCCGTAAACCGAGTAAAAGTTTTCTAAACTTTTAGTTAAGCGCGTTGTTGGCGCGCGCCGTCTTCTAAAAGTATTTGGCGAGATGTTCGGTGGCCGCGGTGAATACGGAGTTAGCGGCAACTCGAGTCGATTGGTGATCTTTTATTACTAAGTCTCCGGCCACCAATACATGGCGCACATCGCCCCGCCCAGCAGAAAAAACAACTGTGGTGTGAGGATCGCGCATCGGGACCATATGAGGGACATCGAGGTCAAGGGTGATGAGGTCGGCCTCTTTGCCTGTTTCGATAGTCCCAACTCGATCGTCAATTCCTAAAGCGCGTGCTCCGTCTACGGTGGCTGCTTTAATTATTTCTGCGGCCGAAATTGACGCGGGGTCGTTGCGGACAAGGCGAGCGAGGTTGGCACTTAACCGCATTACGGAAAACATGTCGAGGTCGTTGCTAGACGAACAGCCGTCAGTACCGAGGCCAACATTGATCCCTTGGGCACGATAACCAACAATGTCCGCCGCTCCACTCGCAAGTTTCATGTTCGAGCCTGGGCAATGGGCAATGCTTGCGCCGCGGCGGGCAATGGTGGTGCGGTCAGTGCTCGATAAGTGCACGCCGTGACCGAGAACGGTTCGATGTTTGAGAATTCCTGCTTGCTCAAGTAGTTCGGTTGGCGTGGCGTTATATTTTTTTTGGGTGTCTTCATTTTCGGTGATGTTTTCTGACGCGTGAGTGGTTACGAGACTCCCGCTCTCTTGGGCGATAGCCGCGATTTGAGCTAAATGTTCGGGGTTAACCGTCAAGGGGGCGTGGGGCATAAGGGCCAGCGGTACGTACGGTCCAGTAATCTCTCGCACCTGTTCGGGCCAGGTCTGCGCTTGCTCTAGGCGTTGGCTCCAAGTGAGTTTTTCGGGGCCGGGAAAGTCAAAAAATACTGGTCCAATTACGTGACGTAAGCCAACTTCAGCCGCACCTCGGTGGGTTTCAAGCGGGTGGAGATACATATCGAGAGTGGTAGTTGTTCCCCCTAACAAACATTCCAACGCGCCCAGGCGAGCGCCGACATAGACACCGTCAGGGTTCATCACGCGGTCTTCTTTGTCCCAAACGATTTCAAGAAACCCCTGCAAGTCGACATTTTCGGCGACTCCGCGCAAAAGCGTCATTGGCGTATGGGTGTGCAGGTTCACTAAGCCGGGCATTATCAACTGATCGCTAACGTCAATTGTCTGATCGGCGCGGTAAAGGTTTTCTATTTCGCCGGCTGGCCCTACGGCGGCAATCTGACCCGCGGTGACTACTACCGAAGCATTGGTAAATATCGTGGCGTTCGCGTCGCAAGTGATCACAAATCGGGCACGACTGAGGATCAGATCGGCACTTATTTTCTGTTTGCCCGCCACGCTAGATATCTTTGTCCAATATCAGATGAGCATTTCGGATCAATTGGTGAAATGGATGATCGACCTTGCTGGAGTGGCCGCGATCCAAGTGGGCTTCGTTGTTATGGATGGAGAGCAGTCGAGCCCGCAGTTCAGCAACTTCACGGCTGATCTGATTGTGAGCCGCTATGTTGATCGCGCTCGTGTGGGCTATTTCGGCCGCCACGCACCATGCGGTGGCGGAGTTGAGGATATTGAAGAGATAGGTAGCGTCAGCGGGTCGCATCGAGTGGTGACCGACCTCGTAAGTGGCGGCGGTTATCGCCGCCGCGGCTAAGTCACGCTGGCGTAGAAGGTTTTTACGATCGGATGATAACTCTCCGTTTCTATCGTCGATACTGCGCAAAATTTTATCGGAATAATTATCTAAATCGTTCACCATTTCGCTCAGTACTAATTCGACTTTTGACCCTGAGCGGTTCGGAATAAGTACCGCAGCGATAAAAACAATGACCCCTGCGGTTACGGTGGACACTATTCGTATACCAATTGTTTCGTTAACGGGGTCTCCGATCAATTCGAATAATGTCAGGGCAAAAATAGTAATCCCCGTTACCGCAAGTGCGTAATTAGAAAATAAGAAAACTAGGACAACAAACCCACCGAACCCAATGATTAACGCCAGGCCTAAATCATTGGGTACAAAGATTGAAAAAGCAAGACCAATTAAAAAAACTCCGAGCAGAGTTCCAAAAATTCGCGAAACGATTCGCATGGTGGTGCCGCTTAGGTCGGGTTTGCTAATCCACGCAACGGTCATGGGCATCCAGTAGGAGTGAGGGAGGTTAAGTAGTTGCGCCAAACTAACGGCTATAAGAAAACTGAGCGTTAGTCGAACGGCGTGGAGAAAGAAAACATCATTGCGCTGCCAATGGGCGCGCAGCATTGGCCCTAGGGGTTTTCGGCGAGAGTCGAAAAAATGAATTCCCGATGCCCGCCCTAGCGGCCACGGCCCAGCAGTAGTTTCGGCCAAGGCAAGGAGGGGGACGATAACGGCGTCTATCAGACTGGGATCTATTTCTTGCGCGCGAGCCCGGGCTTTTCCTTCAATGATCAACAGGCGCTCGCGCGCCGCCAGCAGCCTTTGGCGCCGCCAGTGCCAGACAAGAGTTAGGGCTATTGATTGAAAAACATCGCCGACGGAGTAAATGAGATCGTCCATAATTTTCCGGCTCGTCGGATTAGATATTTCATCTCGAGTAGCGGCTAGCCCGAGCAGTCCAAATCTAACTTCTCGACCATTGTCGGCTAAGCGCTTGAACCACAGTTCACCTTTACTGTCGTTCTCATAGACCGCTAAATCGTCTATGGCTAGCTGCAGTCTGGTTGCGTGCGACGAGCTAATGATTTCTAAGTTACTGGTGCTACAAGCGTGTGCGAGACCCCTAAAAAAAATCGCGAAATCAGAACGTATCCCGTTGGCTCGGCGTAACGGCCACGGAGAAATAGTGACCAAAGTTTGGAGTATGCCCCCTAAGAGCAATAACTCGGCATTAGTGAAACTGTCGAGAAGTTCTATTGGCGTGCCGGAAAAAATAGAAAAGCAAACTAGGCACAGCACACCGGTCAGACTTGCCCGGGGACCAGCCGCACTTGCGTAGGCACAAACAAAGGCAATAGGAATCGCGATTACGAAGTGGGTAGCAAAGTCATTAGAAACCAACCCACCGACCAATGTGGCGAGCGCCATCCAGACCGAAGCCCAAAGCATGACGGTTGCCCGCCGGCTGAAGGGACCGCCCGGGTCATCCATCTGTACAAACAGCGCCCCGATGGCGAGGGGTAAGGTCGCGAGAGGTTCGCCGACCCCGATGGCGCACCCCACACCAATCAAGATGACGACGCTTGAACGCAGCGGATTAGTTAGTGCTATTTGCGCTTTCTCAACCGCGAGTGTTCCTCGACCAATTTCGTTTATTAGCGACACGAAGAAACTCTAATCTCCACCCAGATCTAGTTTTTGGCCCCTCTTTTAGATGCCATGACTGCACTACCGCCAGCAAATTTTTGTAGTAATAAGTGTCTAGTGAGACAAAAAAGTTCAGTGATGGTTGTTGGCGCTCTGGTAATCGTTCTATTCGCCAGCCTCGTGACGACCCGTACTGATGGGCCAACGGCCCACGCCGCGGCTACGACCTCGCAGTCACCGTGTTCTGGCTCTAAGGGGGTGGGCACGAATGTTCTGGCTGGGCTAGGGCCGGGTGATTTGGTGGCGGCTACCGATTTGAGCGCGCAATACCAGTCCAGTTCGGGCTTTCCCAAAAAATCTCGAGTGTGGAGAATTCTTTACGTTTCGACTGGAGTCGACGAAACCGATTTGCAACTGGTGTGCGGTTTAGTCGCCGCGCCTAAAGCTGGGCCGCGGGTAACTAACGCCCGCGCCAAAATGCTTACTTGGGCTCACGGCACGAACGGAGTTCGGCAAAGGTGCTTACCCTCGTGGGACCCCGCTCAACGCTTATGGGGGAAAACCCCCGGCGGTTTGGGTTCGATTTCGTGGGGTGTTCTCCTCGGTGCTCGCAACGGCTCGGCGAGCACGGGCCCTTTACAACACGCAATGAACGAGGGGTGGGTGGTTGCGTTACCCGATTATCAACCTAACGACACTTACGTGGTGGGTAAGATTGCTGCGGCCAACGTGCTCGATTCGGCTCGAGCGGCCGCCCAATTAATGACGCAGACTTTTTCTGAACAAGCTCCGCTTGATTACGACTATTTAAGTTGGGGCTATTCCCAAGGTGGTCACGCGGCGATGTGGGCGGGGCAGTTAGCCGAGAGTTATCTGCGTGATACTCAGCCGAGTCAGCCAACGGCGGCGCTGAAGTTAGTGGGAGTAGCCCTCGAAGCTCCGGCGAGCAATTTCTTAGTTCAACCCGACCGTCAACCCGGGCTTAGTCTTGGCGACGGTTTAACCGATTGGATTATGCACGAGAGCATCGAATTAGTAGGGCTACCCGTCGCCGCACTTGAGTTGCAGGTCGGCCCCGCTTTGTTCTCTTACATTTTTGGCTCGTGGAGCAAGTTGGCGGCTAGTAGCCCTCTTGCCGCCAACGCTTCGTTTCCGGCTTATCCGAAAACTGCCGCTCCGCTCGAACTCGGAAACATCGCTACCGCTAAAGGCCAAAAAACGATAGCCAAAGTCATTACGCAATGCCTAGATGGTTCGGGAACTAAGACGATCAAAGCCGCGGTTTCACAATATCGCAACGCTAAAGAAAACCAGATGTTGGTTCCATCACTTTGGAATCTTCCCGCCGATTACAAAACGGGTGATTTTTTCAAGGGTGGGCTCGACCAGACCTGTGCGACTACAACCGAACCTGGGTTAGTGGCTTGGTGTGATTGGGTTCGCTGGCAACTACCGGGACCAACTGGGGTGAACCCGTACCCAAAGTATCCCGCTTGGGCGGGTGAGACGGTTCCGTTGTTTATTGCTCAGGGTAGCGACGACACAGTGATTCATTGCGTAGTGGCCGATGGCTTTTCGTCGAAGAAAATCCCTTCGGCGGCCAACTGCATGTCGAAAGCGTTTTATGATTCATTAGCCAACGAAATCTATTGTCCGGTTGACTCTTTGGCGCGGGGTTATTTGGAGTTGGCGGTCTTTAGGAAACAGGCTTTGCGTAGTCCGGCTTCGCATATATCGATTCCGGGCCAGACCGCGGCTCGAAGCCTGTCTAAATCTGACCTAACATTTGCTGGTTCACCGGCCGAGCGATTTATCAGTAAAGCTTTTGCTGATGGTCTACCTAACGGCTGTCAGACTAGGGTAATAAATTAAAGTTCACAAATGTTAACCAAGGAAGGCTAATGACATTGAAACGACGTTCGTTCGCCGGACTGGCCATCGTGGCCAGTTTCTCTTTACTACTGGCCGCGTGCAGTTGGGGAAGTAGCGATTCAGCAAGAACTTCCACTACTGCGGATGCGGAAGGATCTACTGTTACCACTAGAGCCAGTAACCGACCTAACCGAAACCGACCTAACCGAAACCGACCTAACCGAAACCGACCTAACCGAAACCGGCCTGACCGAACCAGACCTGACCAAACCAGACCTGACCAAACCAGGCCTGACCGACTATTGGGAACCAGCTTTTCCGGAGTCGCTTGTCCCGAAGCGAGTGCGACTCGAACGGGCAGGAAGGCGTTGGCCAATAAAGGAACTCAGACTAGATACACCACTGGCGACGATTACCTAACCGTTATCAGCGATTGCACCGCCGCTCTCCAAGAAGCCGGTTGGACAGTCGTCGAGGGCGATGGTGGCGACGGCGGCGATTACGGTGGAGGCGGAATCGGGGGTACTAAAGGTGCCGCCAATGTTCAGGTCGAAGCTGGAGATAACGGCTCGACCACTTACGTTTATGTTTGCTATTGGCCTGGACCGCAGTCGGACGACAACTGCGGCGACAAGAAGAATAACGACAACGGCGACAACGGCGACAACGGCGACAACGGCGACAACGGCGACAACGGCGACAACGGCGACAACGGCGACAACGGCGACAACGGCGACAACGGCAACGAAGAATCGGTGATGTGAGTGTCGACCACGACAACTAAGAAGAGAAAATGACATTGAAACGGCGTTCGTTCGCATGGTTGGCCATCGCGGCCAGTTCAGCGTTGTTGTTGGCTGCGTGTGGTGGAGGAAGCAGCGATTCATCAAGCACTGCCACTACTGCGGCTGCGGGGGGATCTACTGCTACCACTAAAGCCAGTTCGTCGGGAACCAGCCTTTCCGGAGTCGCTTGTCCCGAAGCGGGCTCGACTAGCACCGGCACGGTGGCGTTGGCCAATAACGGAACTCAAACTAACTACACCACTGGCGACGGTTACCAAACCGTTATCAGCGATTGCACCACTGCTCTCCAAGAAGCCGGTTGGACAGTCGTTGGCCGCGGTGGCGGTGGCTGGGGTAACTACGGCGGAGGCGGGCTAGCGGGTACTAAAGGTGCTGCCAATATTCAGGTCGAAGCTGGAAATAATGGCTCAATTACTTACGTCGATGTTTGTTACTGGCCGGGAGCACAGTCGAACGACAACTGCGGCGATAACAACCAAGACGGAAATAACGACAACAACAATAACGACAACGAAAATAACTAGATAACCTCAATCGACAAAACTGATGAACCCCGGTACGCGAGTGCCGAGGTTCTCTTTTTGTGTCAGTATCACTAGGTGCTCATTCTCCCGCCCCCCGAATTGGGGCCAGTAGTCATCGGTTCGATAAAAGGCTCAACGGGCGAAGCGGGCTTAAGCGAAATCCAACACGCCATGGTCTCGACGGTGGCTCGCAATTTGTTTAGCCAAGACGATATTGACAATGTTGCGGTTTGTTCGCCCGATAAAGCGGCGGCGGCGATTTCTGACCCCCAAATTGCTCGCCAAGTGGTGCAGGGCATGATTGCTTTGGCAATGTTGGAACCTCGGCGCGACACCAACGGTGATTTATTTCTCGGCGCCGACCAGCGCATTTCTGACGCGCAGGTGGAGCGCATTGTTAGTTACGCCGATGCTTTTGGTGTCGATGTACCTCAAATAAAGACTTTTCAGGCGATCGCTGATGAAGATACTAAGCGTATGTATTTCGATTTTTTTTGGCGCTCGAATTTACGCCAACTAGCGATTTCGGACATTAAAGATCAAGGACTGCGTAATTTTGTCAAAGGGATGGCGTCTATGCGCGGCCACGGCACTGACGACAAAGTGGCGGACAAATTTAGGCGGCTAGAAGATCTCCCCAACGGAACTTGGGGTAAGCAGTTGGTAAATATGTACCACGAATGGGGTTGGGATTATCCCGGCGAGGAACACGGTGCGCCTGAAGTAACTTCGACCCACGATTGGGTGCACGTAATTAGTGGCTATCCCCCTACTGCGGTGGGGGAACTTCAAGTCAATACATTTATGCACACCTGTTCTCCCAATCCCAATAGTTTTGGATTGATGATGTTGGCGTTGGGGCTTTACGGAGTGGGGGGGATTACTTTGCCGACCGGCTCATTTACTTCCCAGGGAGGTGAGCTTGCCCGTGAAGATATTGGGGAGTTGTTCTTAGAAGCGGCAATGCGCAGCCGCGGGGCGGGCGTAGATCTCCTCGAAGGGGTCGACCATTGGGGTCAAGCTCATATCCCCGTCGAGGAGTTACGCCACCAGTACAACATTGCTCCTAAAACTCACGATATTGGTGAGCCTGACCCCGGTGTCGTTGCTTAAGCGAGTTAGTTGTTCAAACTTGGTAAAGCCCGCTAATTCTGGTTGAAGAAGTGTTGCCGATCAGAGCCTCCACTTAGTTCGATGATCGCTGCCGTGCTCAAGGTGGCGACCGAGATTTCAATAGATAAGCGGGGAAGATATTTCTTACAAAAACTTAAACCCCCGGGTTTCGGGTAGAAAAAAACCCTGTGGGCTCAGCCGGCGGCGCGAAAAGCTCGAGCCAACAAAGGCGAATAAGGCCCTGCCGGCTCGGCGGTCTGGTCGGCCTCCTCGTTGGGATCTGAATCTAAATCGTCGACCGAGGAGTAGGGGGTGGTCGGCTCGGTAAGCGCTGCCGGGGGTGCGGCGAGTGCGGCGGGAGTTTTGGCCGCAGGTATTGGTACGGGGGGCTGATAGGCACTGGCGGCGATAGGAGTGGGCGCCATATACCGGCTAGGCGCACTGGGCGCGGGAGCGAAATGTTCGGGCAGGGCGGGGCGCATGTCGCGCATCTCCCAACTCCTCGGCGGGGTCATAGCGTCGGCGTGGCGGCGACATAACAATCCGGCACACTGATTCGAAGTTTCGGGGATCGGAATAATCCAAACCACTCGGGCTAATCCGTCGAAGTTGTACCCCGCGGTTGCGGGAGCTTCGCAGGCCGGTCGAGCACACCGTTTTCCCATAAGTTCACGGTAACGGCTGGCGCGTGCGAATCCGTGGATTTGCTCAATCGGCTCTAATGGCCGCTAAGAACCCTATTGGTTAGTAGGAAAACCAAGGTTGGGGCCTCGTTCGGCTGGATCGGCCCATTGGCTGGTGACTACTTTGCCGCGAGTGTAAAAGTGGACGCCTTCTGGGCCATGGACATGAGTGTCGCCAAAAAGACTTTGCTTCCAACCACCAAAGGAGTAATACGCCATCGGTACGGGAATGGCGACATTGATTCCTACCATTCCCGCGTCGACCTCGCGTTCAAAACGGCGAGCGGCTCCACCGTCGGCGGTAAAAATGGCCGCGCCGTTGGCGTAGGGGTTTTTCGAGATGAGGTCGGTGGCTTGTTCGTAGGTTTCAACTCGCACAACGCAAAGCACGGGCCCGAAAATCTCTTCTTGGTAGATACTCATGCTGGGAGTTACTTCATCAAACAGACACGGCCCTAAGAAGAACCCTCCCTCGGGTTCCACTAGCGCGCGGCCGTCTACTACCAATTTGGCGCCCTCGGCTAATCCCGATTCGACTAACGCGCACACTCGGTCACGATGAGCAGAAGTAATGAGCGGTCCCATCTCCGCTTGGGGGTCAGTGCCCGCGCCAATAGTCAGGGCCTCGGTGCGAGTACGAATAGCGGCTACTAAGTCATCGGCGATGTTCCCTACCGCGACGACCACTGAGATCGCCATACAACGCTCACCGGCCGATCCGTAACCCGCGCTTACTGCGGCGTCGGCGGCGGTATCAATGTTGGCGTCGGGCAACACGACCATGTGATTTTTTGCGCCTCCCAGCGCTTGCACGCGCTTTCCGTTACTGGCGGCTTGGGAATAGATCGAGCGGGCGACCGGAGTGGAACCAACAAAACTAACCGCGCGTACATCGGGATGGTCAATAAGCGCGTTTACGGTTTCTTTATCGCCGTTAACAACGTTAAAGACCCCGTCGGGTAACCCGGCGTCGGCGAGCCATTGGGCGACGAGCATTGAAGCCGAAGGATCGCGGTCGGACGGCTTGAGTACAAAAGTATTGCCACAGGCGATAGCAACTGGCCACATCCACATAGGAACCATGACGGGAAAATTAAACGGGGTGATGCCCACGCACACCCCGAGCGCTTGGCGAATCGAGTGCACATCGGTGTTAGTAGAGACTTGTTCGGAGTAACGCCCGGCCAAAAGATGAGGGATACCGCAAGCAAACTCAACTACTTCCATGCCTCGGGCAATCTCGCCTCGGGCGTCGCTCACTACTTTTCCGTGCTCGGCACTAATAATCTGGGCGAGATCGTCCGAGTTGCGTTCGGCGATTTCTCGAAACGCGAATAGAACTCGTGCTCGTCGGCCAAGAGGGGTATTGCTCCAGTCGGGGAACGCGGCCGCCGCGGCCGCGACGACGGTGGAGACGTCGGCCTTGTCGGCTAAGGCCACGGGGCGAGATATTTTTCCCGTGGCGGGATCGAAGATGTCACCGCGGGAGCGAGATTCTCCGCCCCAGACTTGGTTGTTAACCCAATGCCCGATTATTTCACCCGATTTTCCCATACCTAAAGAGGTTAGAGCCTAAGCCGGAGGGCTGGTTGCGGTTGACGGTAATCGGGCTACGCTGACCACTGGTTACAACTCGTTTTCAATAAACGAGCAAGGCGCTGTGCTTCAGCTAGAGCGCAGTTAATCAGTCCAATACAAGGGGGAAGAAAAGTGAAGAAATTTCTCGGAGTTATTGCGCTGGCCAGTTTGGTCTTAGCGATAGGCACGCCCGTGGGTGCGGCCGACAAAGGAAAACTAAAAGTTGCCACTTCTTTGCCCGCTCCAGGGTTTTGGAACGGCGATACTCCCGCCACGCTTGATGGTGGTTTTGAGTGGGCTATGGCAGCCGATATTGCCAAGATTTTGGGCTACTCGGGTGTTACCTACAGCAACGTTTCTTTTGATGGATTGGTTGCCGGAAAGGCTAAAGGTTTCGACCTTGCGCTTTCGCAGGTAACGATCACTAAAGATCGGGCCAAAGTGGTGGCCTTCACTTCCCCGTACTTCTCTTCCGATCAAGGAGTGATGGTAAATACGGGAACTAAGGTGGATAGTTCTAACTTGAAGTCATTGCAGTGGGGTGTACAAACTGCCACCACGGGTCAAGATTTCTTGAAGACACAAATCAAGCCTAAGAAGACTCCTCGGGCTTATCAGGAGACTTCGCAAATGTTTGCTGCGCTTCAGGCTAAGCAAGTAGATGCAGTGATGATTGACACTTCTATTGTTCTTCAGCAAGCCGCCGATTCTGACGGCAAGTTTGAAGTGGTCGGTCAGTTCAAATCGGGCGAAGAGTACGGCGGAATTTTGCCTAAAGGGTCAAAGTTGGTTAAGTCGGTCAATAAGGCCATTGCTCAACTCAAATCCGACGGGACACTTTCTGAACTCGCCGATAAGTACTTGACTGCGGAGTACGGAAAAGACCCACAGAAGGTCCCTTACCTAACTAAGTAAAGGATTTACGGCATTTATCTAAAGATTGCGCCGGCTAGTGACAACAGGAGTTGATGGGGGGCCGGGCCGAGAGGCCGGGCCCCTTAATCACGGAATAAAAGAACGCTCGAACCAAGATCGAGCGCGCTCGCTTCGAGCGCACGGTTTGTCTATTTCCGTAGTCGCGCTAGTGGTACTAGGAACAATCTTTTCGATTTTTGCCGCCCTAGGGTCAGAATTTAATTTCATCGGTTGGTTTTGTTTAGCGCTTCCTCTCGGGATGCTGGCATTGATATATGCCCGCCGAGCGGAAGAACGAGTTGTCGATGTCGACGGCCCTGCAGCAGACGAACAACGCTCTCGTCAAGCGCGACGACTGGCGGTTACGGGAATAACGCTGGCCTCTATTTATACATTTGTTTTACTGGTCTGGAGTTCTTGGTCGGGCTTCGTTGATGTCGCGAATACTTTTTTTTCGTGGGAAAACATAAGTTCGAGTTTCCCGTTAGTTCTTGAAGGTTTCAAACTCAACATCGCAGTGTTCATCGTGGCTGAATTCTGCGTTCTTATTTGGGCCTTAGTTATCGTGGTGATGCGCCAACTACCGGGTCGAGCAGCTGCACCATTGCGCTGGCTGGCCATTATTTATGTCGACGTCTTTCGGGGCTTGCCGGCAATCGTAACTATCTATTTAGTGGTTTTTGGTCTGCCGCTAACCGATCTTCCTATTATTTCTGATATTGAAAATGTGAACTTCGTTGTTTGGGGAATACAGATAGATCAACTTTTTATTTTGGGAGTCATCGCTCTTACTTTGGTCTACGGCGCCTACGTGGCGGAGGTTTATCGCTCGGGCATTGAAAGTGTGCACTGGAGTCAGAGCGCCGCGGCCCGAGGATTAGGGCTGTCGGAGGGTCAAACCCTGCGCCACGTAGTGATGCCCCAAGCCGTACGGCGGGTTATCCCCCCATTAATGAACGATTTCATTGGTCTACAAAAAGATACGGCTTTACTCAATGTGGCCGGTGTGCTCGAAGGATTCAACGTGGCCCGTATTTACGCCGGTAATAATTTTAACCTTTCTTCGGTAATGGGGCTAGGAATCTGTTTCTTGGTAATAACCATCCCGATGACTCGTTTGACTGATTATTTAGTTAAGCGCGACCAGAACCGGATGCAGGCCAACTCCTAATGGCTTTAGTGGAGGTGCGAGGAGTTGTTAAGAAGTTTGGCGATACAACTGTGCTCGACGGTATTGATTTTGATGTCGAAGAACACCAGGTAGTTTGTTTGATCGGTGCATCAGGTTCAGGCAAGTCGACGCTATTGCGGTGCATCAACGGGTTAGAGGCAACTCAAGAAGGAACGGTGACGGTTGTTGGCCGCAAAGTTATCCAAGACGACATAAAACTCAACCGCTTACGCCGTGACGTTGGGATTGTGTTTCAGGCTTACAACTTATTTCCACATATGACCGTTCTTGAAAATGTGATGCTGGCACCGGTCAAAGTTTTGCATCTGTCAAAATCTGAAGCAAAAACGCGAGCACGCGAGTTGCTCGCTCGTATCGGAATGGCCGATAAGGCCGACGAGTACCCCGACCGTTTGTCAGGGGGTCAGCAGCAGAGAGTGGCAATAGTGCGGGCCTTGGCCATGCAGCCTAAGTTAATGTTGCTGGACGAGATCACCAGCGCGCTTGACCCCGAACTGGTAAATGAAGTTCTGTTGATGATGATTGAACTGGCCGAACAAGGTATGACGATGGTGGTGGCTACCCACGAGATGGGATTCGCTCGAGACGTTGCCCACAAGGTGTGCTTTTTACACTCGGGTCGAATTATTGAAGAAGGTCACCCCAAGAAAATATTCACTACTCCCACTCACGAGCGCACGAGCGAATTCTTACGGCGCACACTTGAGTCGGGTCAGATGTAGGTCAGAAGAAATGACGAAACTCGCTCAAGACGATAATAAATTTACTCCCGCGCCGTTAGACAAAAAAGATTTAGACCGTTCGCTAGCACCGCTGGGTGAAGCGGTTATGTTGCCCGCCGCGGCTTATACCGACCCCCAAGTATTGGCGTGGGAGCGCACCAATATTTTTGATTCGGGTTGGGTTATGGCCGCCCATAGTTCGTCTTTAACCAATGTGGGCGATCAAGTTGGCGTGGCCCTCGGAAACGAGAGCGTGGTGGTATCTCTTAGCCAAGACGATTCGTATTGCGCTTTAGCCAATGTTTGCCGACACCGCGGCCACGAGTTGTTGGCCGTAGGCGAAAAGGCTTGTCGCCCCGCTTTGCGCTGTCCGTATCACGGCTGGGTCTACGATCTTGACGGTCGCTTGCGCCACGCAACCGGCGGCGATGACCTAAACAAGGAAAAGTTTTCACTCATTCCCCGCCGAGTAGATACAAAATGGGGTTGGATTTTCGTTAACGCAAACGGTCAAGCCGCTCCATTATCTGATACATTGGCCGGACTTAATGAGGTGTTGGCCCCGTACGGGATAGAAAATCTAGTTTCGATTGCTCATCACGAATACGAAGTTGTCGCTAACTGGAAAGTGGTGCACGAGAACTATCAGGAGTGCTTACATTGCCCGCGCATTCATCCCGAACTGAGTCGAGTGAGTCCGCCTGACAGTGGCGACAACATCGCTCCCGGACCAACTTGGGTGGGGGGCTGGATGGACCTCGCCCCCACCGCCGCCACTATGTCGATGGACGGCCAAGCCATCGCTCCGTATTTTCCCGGATTGTCTGCCGCGAGCCAGCGCCGAGTGGCTTACTTTGCCTTATTCCCCAACCTTTTAGTGAGCGCCCACCCGGATTACGTGCTTACCCACCGCCTTGAGCCTCTCGCGACCAATCGGACTCGAATCGTTTGTGAGTGGCTGGTCGCGCCTGAATCGGCCGCCGACCCCAATTTTGACCCCACGGGGGCAATTGAGATCTGGGACCGAACTAACCAACAGGACTGGCGCGCGTGTGAATCAGTGCAGCGAGGCTTGGAATCTCCGGCTTATGTTCCGGGACCATTATTAGATCGAGAAGATGCGGTCGCCCGAGTGGTGGAGTGGTTTGCTCGCACATATTCAGGTCGTGCGCCGGTAGAGTCCAGAGCGAAATGACTGCTACTTACGATTCTTTAGGCGTGGTGGGACTGCCGGCGCCCATTTCTGAGTTAGCCGCGCGTTCTTGGGACGCAGTAATCGTCGGCGGAGGCCACAACGGGCTCACGGCTGCGGCGTACTTGGCTATGGCCGGTAAGTCGGTATTAGTCCTTGAAGCCCGTGAAAGGCTAGGGGGGGCGTGCACATTAGAAACACCGTTTACTGACGAGCGTTTTCTAGTTAGTCCGTGCGCGTATTTAGTCGGACTTTTACATCCTCGGGTTATTGAAGAACTTGATCTAGAAAGATTTGGTTACCGAACCTTTACCGCCGACCCCAATCAGTGGACTCCGTTTGAAGACGGAACGTCGTTGTTTCAGTGGCAAGATTCATCGCGCACCGCGGCAGCAGTACAAGAAATTGCCCCTAGCGATGTTGATGGGTTTATGGCCTACGAAGCACTGTTCGAACGCATTCGCGACCGGTTGCGTAGTGGACCTAGGGGCGACGTATGGCTCGGCGACTCACCCGATCACGCAGCACTAGAAGAATTGTTTGTTGATGACGTACAAGCAGCCGAAGTTATTTTTGGCGCGTCCATCGCTGATGTAATCGACAACCACGTGAAAGATGAGCGTTTAAAGGCGGCCCTGCACGGCCAAGGAGTAATAGGAACTTTTGCCGGCCCCCACGACCCAGGGACCGCCTGGGTTCACGCGCACCACAGCCTGAGCATGATCGGAGGCTGGGGGTTTGTTGAGGGGGGAATGGGGAGAGTTTCTTTTTGCCTTGCCGATTCTGCTCGCGAATCGGGGGCAGTGATCGCTGCCGGCGCACCGGTAGCAGAAATTATCCCCGGACAGGGCGTTCGCTTAGTGGGGGGAGAACTAATTAACGCTAAAGCAGTCATTAGTAACGCTGACCCAGTGCAAACTTCTTCGTTGTTGATGTCGGCTAGGGGAACTGCTTTTCAGAGCAAAGTTGACTCTTGGGCTATTACTAGCCCAGTGGTAAAATTGAATTGCGCACTTTCACAGCTGCCGACTTTTACCGCTTCTCCCAACGATCCGACAATTTTTAAGGCCCAAGTCGAAATTGCTCGCAGTATCGATCTGACCCAAAGTGCGTGCGATGCCGCTCGGGCGGGAATTGCTCAGCCCGAATGGTGTGAGTTGTATTTCCAAACTCCTTACGATTCGTCGGTCGCCCCACCGGGTCTGCACACGATGAGCGTGTTTGCTCAGTATGTGCCTTATGAGTTGGCCCAAGGAACCTGGGATACCCGCCGAGAAGAAATTGGCGATGGCGTACTTGACGCCATCGCCCGCTTTGCTCCCAACATCTACGAGTGCGTAATCGAGCGCCAAGTCTTGGGCCCCCCAGACGTTGAAGAAAAGGTGGGGCTAACGGGTGGTCACATTTTCCAGGGAGAAATTCTTCCCGAACAAATGTGGGACCAGCGCTTCTCTGCTCGCACCGGAATCGATGGGGTTTATCTCTGTGGTGCTGCTACTCATCCGGGGGGTTCAGTCATGGGTGTAAACGGGCGGAACGCCGCCATGGCGGTATTGGCCGACTTGAAGTAATGCCCCGCTAGTTGCGTAGCGTAAAGGGATGATCGCCACCGATCTTGAAGATTACGCCTTTAGCGAAGACGCTCCTTGGGTCATTGATCCGAACGCGCTGACTTGGAAAACCGGACTCGAGTTGCGCCGAGCCCGAACGCGGGCCGAGCTGCCGAGGTTATTGGCCCGTCGCCGATTGCCCCCCCTGCGCCGATCCGCACACGTCGTAGCCGCTATTGGCTGGGCGTTGGTTCGTTGGCGAATAAGCGACGCGGGTACACCAGGGTCGCGCCTGGGGTTGGCCCAAAGATTGCGAAGGGCATTTGAGACCTTAGGTTCGACTTACGTAAAACTTGGCCAGATCATTTCGGCTTTCGAAGGACTATTCCCCGATGAGTTAGTTAATGAGTTTAAAAAGTTGCGCGATCAGGTTGCGCCCGAACCATTTGGCGAAATCTGTGCATTAGTGGAAGAAGAATTAGGCCGACCAATGTCGGCAGTTTTCTCTGAGTTTACTGAAATTCCGATTGCCGCGGCCTCGATTGCTCAAGTGCACGCCGCTCGTTTAGTTACGGGAGAAAGCGTGGTGGTAAAAGTTCAGCGGCCACGAGTAGCTGCTCTAGTGAAAGAAGATTTGCGCGCCCTGTCGTGGCTATCCCCTCTACTAGTGGGGCGCATTCCGGTGGCCGCATTGGCTAACCCACCCGCCCTTGTCGAACTGTTTGGAGAACAAATAGTTGAAGAACTCGACTTTCGTCTGGAAGCCGAAAATATGCTTGATCTCGCGCGTATCTTTGCTGCCACCGACCAGCGTACGATGGTGGTGCCGCGGCCTCACCCCACTTTGATCACCCGACGAGTGCTAGTAATGGAACGCCTTGACGGTTTTGCTTTTGAGGACGTTGAGGCAATGCACGCAGCCGGAATTGACACCGCTTTGGTGTTGCGAGCGGGGCTAATCGCTTGTCTAGAGGGGGCGCTACTTTACGGGGTATTTCACGGTGACCTCCACGGGGGCAATCTAGTAGTCGCTCCCAGTGGTCGCACCGTGTTATTTGATTTTGGGATAACGGGGAGATTGGCCGAACCACAACGGCTGGCGTTTTTACGATTGCTATTGAGTGGAACCACGGGTGATGTGCGCGGCCAGTTAGCGGCGCTGCGCGATATGGGCGCGTTCCCGATGGATACCGATATTGAAGTGGTTTTTAATGATCTCGGTCTCGACCAACCACCACTTGATCCGGAAAATATTTCGGCCAATGAACTGGTGGGCGAATTGCAGGAACTGGTGAAGAAATTATTGGGCTATGGTGCTCGGGCCCCCAAAGATTTGATGTTGTTTGTGAAAAATCTGATGTTTTTAAATGCGGCCACCGCTACGCTGGCGCCCGACTTAGACCTCATTGCTGAGGTAGTTAATGTCCATACCCATTTCACCCTCACTCACGGGGAGCGCATTGCCCAAGATCTGGGTGAAGCGGTCATTTCTCAGCCCATTGACCTCGATTCGGTAAAAGCCAGTTTTTTGGTCTCGCCCGATACGGAACGAGTCACTTTTAGCGAACTCCAAGAGCGCCGACGCACCATAATTAAGCGGATGGGAAATACCGACATAAAACATCGTTCGTGACTAGCGTGCCGGAGTCAAGCGAGCAGACTGAATACGCGTCTCGGCTTAGTCGCCGGCGGATAATCCTCACTACCGCTGCGGTAATGGCGGGGATGTTCTTAGCCGCTATCGACGGAACAATCGTTTCTACCGCTTTACCCACCATCGTTGGCGATCTGGGTGGGTTCGATTCTTACGCGTGGGTGTTTTCTAGTTTCTTGCTGGCCGAGATCGCCACTATCCCTTTGTGGGGCCGACTGGCCGACATGTTCGGGCGCAAGAAAATTTTCATCATCGGCATGGGCATCTTTTTGTTGGGTTCAGTATTGTGCGGAACTTCCCAGTCGATGACCGAATTGATTATTTGGCGAGTAGTACAAGGCCTAGGAGCGGGTTGCATACTTCCGGTGGCCCAAACTATTAGTGCTGACTTGTTCACCATGGAACAGCGAGCCAAAGTTTCGGCCCTCTATTCGATTCAGTTTGCTCTGGCCGCCGTGCTGGGTCCGTTTATCGGAGGATTTCTCACCGAACAGTTTTCGTGGCGATGGGTATTTTACGTAAATATCCCTGTGGGCATCGTTGCTATTTCTTTAGTGGCGTTCGTAATGATTGAGCCCATCGTAAAGCGCCATCATCATAATTTTGACTGGTGGGGGATATTTTTACTGTTGGGTTGGAGCGGAACGCTAGTTTTTGCTCTCGAAACGGCTGGTCGTGATTACGGTTGGGGTTCGACCGAAATACTTGCCCTGTTTTCAATTTCTGCCGCACTATTGGTCGCGTTTGTGATGGTGGAGAAAAAAGTAGATGAGCCGCTAATACCCCTTGATCTGCTGGCTATTCGTTCGCTGCGAGCATCGGTAGTCATAACTACATTTTTAGGAATGTCAATGTACGGCGTGTTGTCGTTCCTTCCCCTTTACGGACAAACCGTATTAGGAGAGTCGGTCACAGGATCGGGGCGTATTTTAATCCCGTTGATGTTGGCAATTATGGTTGGTTCTGGTGTGGGCGCGCGACTCGTTTTGCGTTTGGGATTTCGACTGATCGTTACTGTTGGTGGCACATTAGTTTTAATCGGCACATTTTGGCTAACCCAACTTCAAGTCGAATCCACCCAACTTGAACTAAGTGGCTATTTAATAGTTATTGGCTTGGGAATGGGTTTAGTTTTTATTTCGACGTCGCTGGCGGCGCAAAATTCAGTCGGCCTCAAACATATGGGCGTAGCCACGGGCTTAATAAACTTCACTCGCCAACTCGGGGGCGCCATCGGAGTAGCAATAGCAGCCTCGGTGATGATGTCCACGCTCTCTACTCGACTGACCGAAACGTTTGGTTATGTGGGAATAAAAGCTAGCGACGTGTTATCCCCGGCAAAATCCGGTGCCAAAATCCCCCCGGCGCTCCAACCGCTAGTAGCAAAAGTATTTTCTGATGCTTTGCACTCAACATTTGTCGTAGCGACAATCTTGGCCTTCTTTGGCTTAGTGGCCGTACTGCTAATGCCTCGAGGGAGAGCACAAGATCATCGCGCCGCCCGGGGTGGCTACGGGGGCGACGCCGATGAGCTCCGGCAAGAGGTTTCCCTGGACTCGTTTTCTCCGTCGGGTGAGACGGTAGTGCTTACTCCCCCCGACGAATAAAAGTTTCACCGTCAACGCTCTACGCTAGAACCAGTGCTGGCATTCATCCCTAGTCCAACTAACGGGACTTTAAATCTCGGGCCAATTCCTCTGCACGTCTACGGTCTTTTGTTGGCCGTCGGAGTAGTGGTCGCCGCCATTATTGCCGAACGCCGGTGGGTGCGGTGGGGACAAGACAAACGAGTTTTTCAGGACGCGCTGATTTGGATTGTTCTCGGGGGGGTGGTGGGCGCCCGGCTTTACCATGTGATTACCGATTACGAACGCTTCACCGGCGACTGGGCGCGTGTTTTCCAGATATGGAAAGGTGGTCTTTCAATCTGGGGGGTCGTGGCTGGCGGTTTGATCGCGGTACTAATAGTGGCGCGGGTAAAACATGTGAACACTTTCTTACTTACTGATGCCATTGTTCCGGGTTTGCTTGTCGCGCAAGCAATTGGTCGGTGGGGTAACTACTTCAATCAAGAACTTTTTGGTGAGCCGACTGCTTTACCGTGGGGATTAAAAATCGATCCAATTAACCGACCTCTAGGCTTTGAATCGTACTCTCAGTTTCACCCAACGTTTCTTTACGAATCTATTTACTGTTTGATTTTGGTAGCAATCATTTTATGGGTTGAACGAAACTGGCGACTGCGTACGGGACAAACCTCGGGTCTTTATCTTGCTTTGTACTGTTTCGGTCGTTTCGGCTTTGAGAATTTGCGTATCGACGATGCTCGGGTGGTGCTGGGTTTGCGGATCAATGCCTGGGTGACTCTGGTCGTGATGATTATTGGAATCGTTTGGTTTGTGGGTGCAGGTCGGCGGGGTAAAATTGACCCCGGGCGTTACCCCGAATCGCCCGACCCGCTGGGTTCGGGGGCGACCGCGGCGAACGCCTAGCCTTGGAGTTCTTACCGCATCTAACCGCTAATTAGGAGTTTTTGTGTCTTTATCATCACCGGCTGAAGTTTCAACCGCCACCACCGCCGCCCGAGCCGAGAAGGCGAGCAAAATCTACGGATCGGGTGACGCCGAAGTGCGGGCCCTCGACGAGGTCGACGTTGGGTTTGAGCGCCATCGCTACTCGGCCATTATGGGTCCGTCGGGTTCGGGGAAATCGACTTTGTTGCACTGTTTGGCTGGGCTCGACCGTTTGACCGCGGGGAAGATTTATTTAGGCGATACCGAGATCAGTTCGTTATCAGAAAAACGTTTAACTCTTATTAGACGAGACCAAATCGGTTTTGTTTTTCAGGCCTACAACTTGATTCCCACGCTCACGGCTAAAGAAAATATTGTTTTGCCCCTTGCGCTGGCAGGGAATAAGCCCGACCAAGCGACATTCGATCGAGTGGTCGACACGGTCGGTTTGCGCGATCGCTTGGGGCATAAGCCCAACGAACTTTCGGGAGGTCAACAACAACGAGTCGCGGTAGCGCGGGCTTTAGTGAGCCAACCCGAAATTATTTTCGCTGACGAACCCACCGGTAATCTCGATTCACGGGCAGGGTCAGAAATTCTAGGTTTTATGCGCCGAGCGGTCGATGAGTTAGGGCAAACCATAGTGATGGTCACCCACGACCCGAGTGCGGCTAGTTATGCCGACCGAGTGGTATTCCTCGCCGATGGGAAAATAACTGAAGAATTACTCAATCCGACTACTGACAGTGTGATTGACACGATGAAAAAACTTGGTGCTTGAGCATCTGTACGCTGATTTAAGAAAATAATTAAGTAATCAATGATTCATCTAACCATCCGCAACCTTTTCGCGAGAAAGTTTCGCCTTTTCCTCACATCATTAGCAGTTGTTTTAGGCGTGGGGTTTATGGCCGGCACTTTTGTACTAACTGACACTTTGGGTTCAGTTTTTGAAACTTTGTTTTCTGATACCACCAAAGGAGTAGACGCCATTGTGCGCGCTCCGGAGCCGTTTAAGAGCAGTTCTCGACGGATCACCAGCACCCGTCCACCGGTTCCCGATTCGCTGGTTTCTCAGGTACGAGCAGTCGACTCAGTACGAGGCGCAGAAGGCAATATGTTGGGCTACGCCTTAGTGCAAAACAAAGAAGGTAAGGCCATCCAGACTCGGGCGCCAACTTTCGGGACCGCGTGGTATCAGGAACAAAAGTCAATCAATAAATCATTAGTGCGGGTCCCGGAGTGGAAAGGGCAAGCGAGTCGTCAGCCCAAAACGGCGACCGAAGTCGCTCTTGACCGCGCCACCGCCACCGAGGGAAATTTTCGTATCGGTGAGTCAGTTTCTATCTCGTTCTTATCGGTTCCCCCGCAAACGTTCACTTTGGTTGGAGTCTTTGAGTTTGGCGGTAGTGAGAATGGTTTGGCGGGTGCCACCTTGGCTGCGTTTACTCCCGAGCGGGCCCAGGTCCTGCTTAATCGGTGTCCGGGCGCGGTGGGCGCGACTGAGTGTCCCGCGAGGGCGGGGCAGTGGGATCAAATCGAGGTTGTTGGTAAGGCCGAGAGTTCGGAAGTTGCAATTCGAGACTCAGTCCAGCGTGAATTGCGCAGTCAAGGTCTTGATTACGAAGTAATCACTGGACAACAGTTGGCCGATGAACAAGTGGCCAGCGTCAAGAAAAACCTGTCGTTCTTCAATACATTTTTATTGATATTCGCCCTCGTATCGCTCTTTGTTGGCGCATTCATTATTTACAACACTTTTTCAATTACAGTGGCCCAGCGCACTCGAGAATTAGGTTTAATGCGCGCCCTCGGAGCATCGGGCGGTCAGGTTATTGGTGCGGTGACTTTTGAAGCATTAGTCATTGGAGTATTTTCGTCGGTTTTAGGCTTATTGCTCGGAATTGGTTTAGTCAAACCACTGGAAGGTTTGTTAAGTGCTTTCGGCCTCAACCTTCCTTCGGGCCCGATGCAAATCTTGCCCCGCACGATAATCGTGGCGCTGATCGCGGGAGTACTAGTGACTTTGGTTTCGGCCATTGCCCCCGCTCGTCGAGCTGCTCGCGTAGCCCCAATAGCGGCTCTGCGCGATCAATCGTTACCGCCTTCTTCGGGTCGACGGCGTTATTTTTGGGGAGCGCTGGCAACTTTGGTTGGCTTGGGGGTTATGGCCTACGGACTATTTGGTTCCCAAGGCACCAACGCCGCTCTTTTGGTCGGGGCATCTGCGGCCGTCATTTTCTTAGGCGTGGCCATGCTCAGCCCCCTGTTAGCTCGTCCCGCGGCGCGCATTTTGATGGCGCCGAGTCAAAAGATCACCGGAAAATTGGCGGCCCAAAATGCCGCCCGCAACCCTCGCCGTACCGCATCGACCGCGTCGGCGCTAATGATTGGTCTGGCCTTAGTAACTCTCATTGCTATTTTTGGGGAGTCGGCGAAACAGACTTTTGCTACTGCTATTGATGAACAGACTAAAGCTGATTTCGTTATTTCTCCTAAAGGGTTTTTACCATTTTCACCAGAAATCGCTAGTTCAATTCGTAGCGAATTTCGTACCAAGTTCGGATCGCCCGGAACAGTAGTCCAATATCGCGATGCGGCCATCGCGGTCGATGGTTCTGCCACTAGCGCGTTTGGTCTTTCAACCGACTTTCAGAAAACCAGCAATGTTGAGGTAAAAAACTTTGACCGAGCGAAGTTTGCCCAAGGGGGAATTTTGATTTCTAATGTAGTAGTCGGCACCAATCGTTGCCGAGCAGCCGCGGAATCAAAAATCCCATCTCCTTGTCGGCCGGGAAGTTTTTTGCCGGTTCGTTTTCCCACTTCGGAAGTGGAAGCGGTGCCGGTGGCGGGAGTGTTTAACGATGCGAAGGCCATCGGCTATCGGGGCGACTATTTGATTTCGCTGGCCAACTGGAATCAACGCTTTACTGATGCTTTCGATCAATTTGTCATTGTTTTACATCCTGACGGAGTTTCTACCGCGGCTGCGGCCAAGGCGGTTAACCGAGTCGCCCGAGAATTTGGAGGAGTAAAAGCCCAAAATAAAGCCGATTTCAAAGATTCGCAGTTAGCGCAATTCGACCAGATCTTGGGCCTCATGTACGTACTGCTCTTGTTCTCAGTCGTAATCGCGCTCATAGGAATTATCAACGCTTTGGCACTTTCTATCTATGAACGCACCCGTGAAATTGGATTGTTGCGAGCGGTAGGGATGACCCGCCGTCAGTTACGGACGGTAGTGCGCAACGAGGCAGTAATAGTTTCAGTGCTTGGCTCGCTTTTAGGTCTAGTGATCGGCATTGGCTTCGGCGCGGCCATCGTGGCGGCATTGCGCGATCAGGGAATTTCTTTCTC
>SHUY01000086.1 GCA_009694435.1 Acidimicrobiia bacterium
GATAGTTAGCACCCGAACTGGCCTCGGTAAAACGATCGCCCGGCTGCTTGCCCCCTGTCACTACGATGAGGGGGGCCACCCCTTTTTTCCAAAGTTCAAGCGCATGATCAAGCCGAGCAGCAAATACGGGGCTGGGCTTACCGTCGTACTGAGCGGCTCCGAGGACGACGATGGCTTGGGTCTTAGCCCGATCGTCGGAGTCAGATGCTCGCCAAACCTGGAACACCGTTATCAAAAAATATCCCGCCAACAAAACGCTGATCAGTACGACGCCAGTGAGAGCGATGCGAATGCCGCGACGAGGAGTCAATTCAAACGGTGCCGGCCAGGCGTTCTTGCACCGCGGCCACGCGCTCGATGGCGACCTCTCGGCCGAGAAGGACAAGGGAATCGAAAAGCGGAAGGCCCGACGGACGACCTTCGATGCAAGCATAAATAGCGGGCATGACTTTGCGCACCTTGAACCCCGCTTCGCTCAGGGGTGAGCGCAAATCGACTCCCTCTATCGTCCACTCGCAATCGGCCAGGTGAGCGACCACCACCGTTAGCACCGCTTCGACTTGATCGGTGCCAGTCACCTTGGCCCAGGCCTCATCGCTAATAGAAAACTCATCGCCGGCGAAAAGAAAGTCCATCTGGGCTAGTAACTCCACCAGCGTTACCGCCCGTTCTTGACCAACTGCGAGAGCGGCTCGGAATATCTCGGGGTCGAGGCGTTCGCCAAAGCGAGCATCGGCCAACGGACGAATACGAGCCTCCAACTCACCTAAAGTAAGCCGGCGAATCCACTCGCCGTTGACCCAGTCAAGTTTGTCGTGGTCAAAAGCGGCCGCGGCGTGAGTGACGGAATCGAGACCGAACTCAGCCACTACTTCGTCGAGATCCATAATCTCGCGACCATCCTTGGGCGACCACCCCAAAAGGGCGAGATAGTTCGCTACTGCTTCGGGTAAGTAGCCCGCGGAACGAAATTCTTCGAGGGCCACCGCTCCGTGGCGCTTCGAGAGTTTGGCTCGATCGGGGCCGAGAATCAGGGGCAAGTGGGCGTAGACCGGAGGCGGAGTGCTGGCAATGGCGGCTCGCAGGACCAACACCCGGTGGGTTGAATCGATGAGATCCTCGCCTCGGATCACGTGAGTGATCTCCATCGCTAAGTCGTCAACCGCATTGGCGAGATAGAACAGCGGATTTCCGTCGGCCCGAACAATCACGAAGTCGGGGATGCTCGACCACTCCACTCGCACTTCGCCCCGAATGGCGTCGGTGAAACGACTGACTCCGGTGTCGGGAGTACGAAATCGGAGTGAGGCAGTTTTGCCCGCCGCCTTAGCTTGCCCGCGGTGCTCGGGAGTGAGGTCACGACAAAATCCGTCGTAGCCCGGAGTTTGATCCGGCTGAGTTGAAGTTGCGCTGCGAGCTTTGATGTCGGCCTCAGTACAAAAACATTCGTAGGCCAGTCCCCGGGTCAACAGGTCATCGGCCGCGCGGCGGTATTCCTCGGTGCGCTGGCTCTGAAACACGGGTCCCTCGTCGTAGTTAAGCCCGAGCCAACCGAGGGCATCTTCAATCGCGCGCGCCCATTCGTCGCGTGAGCGCGACTGGTCGGTATCTTCGATGCGTAAAATAAAAGTTCCCCCGTGCCGACGAGCGAACAAGTAATTGAACAGCGCGGTTCGAGCCGAACCCACGTGAAGAGACCCTGAGGGGGCGGGAGAAAACCGAACCCGAACCCGGCCGGTATCGGCCGCGATGGTTTCCATGATCTACGAGTCGGTCGCAGCCGGACTCGCGCGCAAATGTTGATGGATGGACTCAGCGCGCGGCGCGAGATCTCGAGGGTCGAGGCGAATATCTTCGGGGGAAATTTGGGCGCATAGGTCCTGACCGGGGCGATAGTCGTGAGCAGCGTCAACGCCAGCCAAGATGCGCCACTCCAAAAAATCACTCGAGGTGGGGCCCTCGTAGCCCAAGACCAAAAGCGCACAACTCACATCGGCCGCCACCGGCGCCCGACCAAATAGTGATGCCCGCTTCATGGCCACGGCCGCCACCAGAGCGTGGGCGTCGGCTTCGTGCTCATTAGGGGCAAGGGTTATACGAGAGCGAGCACGGGCCACCAAGGTCAGGGCAAAGCCAATATTGGGTCCCGGTGAACCGAATCCCGCGCCGCGTGGCCACGGGCCGGCGACTTCACCGGGGCGATCACCAACGCTCGGTCGAGCCGGAGGGAGCGAGACTCCTGGGGCCAGATTTTGCGCCTGACGAGGAGAATCTGCGGGGATAGCAGTTACAAAAGGGTCGGTCGGCATCGCTATCTCCCGTCTGGTTCGGTACGAAGGTCGTAACGCACCAGAGCGAATACTAACGAGTCGTAGAGCGCTTGCCACGATGCTTCGATGATGTTTTCGCTCACCCCGATCGTGGTCCAAGTGCGAGTGCCGTCGCTGGAGTCGATGAGAACGCGCGTCACTGCACCCGTGCCTTGTCCGGTGTCGAGAACTCGCACTTTATAGTCGGTGAGATGAACTCCTTCTAGGGCGGCAAAGTCGTCACCGAGCGCGCGCCGTAGAGCGGTATCGATGGCATTAACCGGACCATTACCTTCGGCGGTAGCGATACGCCGGTCCGAGCCAACGCTTAGCCGGATAGTGGCCTCGGTACTAACTGCGCTCTTGCTATTGGTCGTCGCAACTACATCGTCAGTCACTACTCGGAACGACTCAACCGAAAAATAATTCTGTTCCCAGCCGCTAGCTCGACGCAGAAGTAGCTCCAGAGAAGCGTCGGCTACTTCAAAGTGAAAACCTTCGTGTTCCATGCGTTTGAGGGTGTCGACGACATCATGAACCTGCGGGCCATCGAGCTCGATGCCGAGCTCTTGGGCCTTAAGCAACACCGTCGACTTGCCGGCCAACTCGGAGACAACAAAGCGAGTGCCGTTACCGACGGTTTTGGGGTTGATGTGTTCGTAAGCGTCGGCGCGTTTAGCGATAGCGCTGGTGTGGAGTCCCGCCTTATGGGCAAAGGCTGATTCGCCGACATAGGGGGCCTGGGCGAACAGCGCCATGTTGACCAACTCGGCCACATGGTGCGCTACTGGGGTTAGGCGCTCTAAGCGATCGGCGGGGATGGTTTCGATGCCCATCTTTAGAGTGAGGTTCGGGATGATGCTCACTAGATTGCAGTTTCCGGTGCGCTCGCCGTAACCGTTGATAGTTCCTTGCACCTGCACGGCACCCGCACGCACGCCCGCGAGGGCGTTGGCCACGCCCGTACCGGCGTCATCATGAAAGTGCACCGCAACCCCGAGGCCGCTAACACCATTTTTGTCGGGAGCGAAGTAGTCCACCACTTCACTCACCATGCCCTCGACTTCGTGCGGAAGTGTGCCGCCGTTGGTGTCACACAGCACCAAGCGCGACGCTCCTTGGATGGCCGCGGCCTCTAAGACCCGCAGAGAAAACTCGGGGTTGCGTTTGTAGCCGTCAAAAAAATGCTCAGCGTCGAACAACACTTCGAGCCCTTGAGCGCGCAAGTAGGCCACCGACTCGCCCACCATCGCCACCCCTTCATCGAGCGTGGTGCCGAGCGTCTCGGTGACGTGGTAATCCCAGCACTTACCGACGATACAAACCGCGCTGGTACCGGCTTCGACCAAATGGCGCAGCGTTTCGTCCGAATCAACTCGGCCGGCCGGGCGTCGGGTCGAGCCGAACGCCACCAGCGTGCTGACTTCGAGTTTGAGTTCGCTCGCGGCGCGACGAAATACCTCGTCGTCCTTAGGGTTCGCTCCGGGCCAGCCCGCTTCGATGTAGTCGACTCCGAGCCAGTCGAGTTGCTCGGCGATACGCAACTTGTCGTCGACGGTCAAAGAGATTCCCTCTAGTTGCGACCCGTCGCGCAAAGTGGTGTCGTATATCTCGACTTTCCTAGCCATTGGCGTATTCCAGCCAATGGGCGTAAGCCTCCACCTTGCCGTGAGCGGCGGCGAAATACGTCTCTTGGATCCGACGAGTTATTTCACCCGGATCGCCGATTAACCGATCGTCCACCTCGCGAATGGGCACCACTTCGGCCGCGGTGCCACACAGAAATGCTTCGTCGGCCAAGTAGAGGTCGGTGCGCAACATGGTCTGCACTCGCACCTCGTAGCCGAAGTCGCGGGCAATAGTGATGATTGAGTCGCGGGTGAGCCCATCGAGCGCGCCCGACGAAAGTGGAGGGGTGTAGAGAACACCTTTTTTCACCACGAAGATGTTTTCCCCCGTCGCTTCGGCTACTGAACCCGAAGAGTTGAGCAAAATAGCTTCGTCGTAGCCCGCCTTGAGGGCCTCAACTTTGGCCAAACTCGAGTTCACGTAAATGCCCGTGCCTTTAGCCGCCACCGGGTTGACGTTGGGGTCCATTCGTCGCCAACTCGAGATCTTCACCCGAACACCTTTAGCCAAACCTTCATCACCGAGATAAGTCCCCCACGGCCAAAGCGCGATCGACACATTGACCTCACACGGCAATGGGTTGAGCCCCATCTCTCCGTAACCCAAGTAGGCCAGCGGACGGATGTAGCAAGACTCGACTTCATTAGCCCGGATAGTTTCGAGTGTGGCGGCCACTAACTCGTCTACTGAATACGGAATCTCGATATGTAAGAGCAGAGCCGAATCGTGCAGCCGACTCATATGCTCAGTGAGACGGAACACGGCCGGGCCTCGCTCGGTCGGGTAAGCCCGAATACCCTCAAACACTCCCGTGCCGTAGTGCAGGGTGTGGGTCAAGATATGGATGCGCGCGTCATCCCAATCAACGAGTTTGCCGTCCATCCAAATTTTCTTCGTCGCCTCTATGGGCATTTTTCTCTCCTACTTCTCGTTAGCTAACTCTTACCAAACTAAGCCGGTACCCGTTCGGCGATGGCATCGCCGATTTCACTGGTAGAACCAGTAACGTCATCAGCCGTCTTTACCGTGTCCTGCACTCGAGCCGCCGCAGCATTTTCGCCCAGAAACTCCAACATCATCGCGGCCGAGATGATGGCCGCCCGCGGATCGGCCGTACCGGTGCCGGCTATATCGGGGGCGGATCCGTGGACGGGCTCGAATAACGAGGGGCCCGTGCGGTCTGGGTTGAGGTTGGCCGAGGCCGCTCGCCCCACTCCGCCACTTATCGCCCCCCCAAGATCGGTGATGATGTCGCCAAAAAGATTGTCGGTCACAATCACGTCGTAGCGACTGGGGTCCTGAACGAAATATATGCACGCGGCATCGATGTGGTTGTACGCGGTGCCCGTGGCCGGATAGTCCGCCGCCACCGCGTCAAAAGCCCGCTGCCAGAGATCGCCCGCGAAGGTAAGCACATTGGTTTTGTGAACCAAGGTGACGTGGTTGCGTTCTCGAGCGGTCGCAAGTGCAAAGGCGTGACGAATACAACGCTCCACTCCATGGCGAGTGTTGACCGACCCTTGGGTCGCCACTTCGTACTCAGTGTCGTAGCGCAAAAATCCCCCTTCGCCCGCGTAAGTGCCTTCGGTATTTTCTCGCACCACAACCATGTCGACGCCATCGTTGTAAACACTGGCTGGAGCCAAGAAAGGTCGTACGTTGGCGTAAAGGTCGAGCTCGAAGCGCAGCCGTAATAAAAGTCCGCGCTCGATTATCCCCGGGGCAACTTCGGGAGTACCAACCGCACCGAGCAAAACTGCATCACATTCGCGTATGGCCGCGAGATCGGCGGCGGGCAAGATCTCCCCGTCACGCAAATAGCGAGTTCCGCCGAGATCAAAGACCACCGGCGTGTAATCAAAGCCCACCGCATCAAGCACTTTTAACGCTTCGGCGGTTACTTCGGGACCAATGCCGTCGCCACCAATTACCCCGATGCGATACGGGTTATTTTTTGCCTTCACGGGTGACTCCCTTCTGATCCGGTTTCGGGGCATAAAAAACCGCCCACCAAAGTGGACGGTCGAAAGCAAGCGCCAGACGGGCGCTTGCTTAGAGAATGACGATTACTCGAGCTGTAGTCACTTCTATAGTCTCGCAGCCCAAATGAGACTGGTCAAACGATTATCCCTACTACCAATACCGGATAACTCGCTAGAAAGAGTGTCCTTGCTGCTAGTACAATGGACCTCTTATGGATTCCGTACATTTATCCGCCGAAGCTCACGCGCGTCTAAGCCAAGAGCTCGCATGGCGCAGCGACGAGCGTCGGCGCGAAATATCTCAATGGATCGAGCGGGCGCGCGAGCACGGTGACATCCGTGAAAACGCCGACTTTGACGCGGCCAAAAACGAACAGGGGCTCAACGAAGCTCGAGTTCGCCATCTTGACTACATGCTCAAAGACGCGGTCATCGTAGAAAACGCATCCACTGGCACTATCGGCCCCGGAAGCGTGGTTGAGATTCGCATGGACCAAAGCACCGAGACCTCGGTTTACCTCGTGGGGTCGATCGAGGAGCGCCATGAGACCCTAGAAGTGTTGTCGGCTTCTTCCCCGCTCGGTCAGGTTTTGATTGGCGCGGTCATCGGCGACACGGTTGAATTCGCGGGGCCGCGCCGCGTGTCAAAAGTTGAAGTCGTTACCGTAAGAACTCTTACCGAGATCTAATTTTATTGGCCGCAAGCGCTCAGGCTGCTCCGGCTCCGAGTATCCATCCTTCTTCTTCTACTGCCGCATTTCGTGCCTCGTCGGTCAAGCCGGCTACTTCGAACCACGAGTTGAGTTCGCCCGAACGGTCAAGAACGCTAAGCCACTGAGCCAGAGCGGTGACTTGTCGAGCGTCTTTAACTGGGTGATCGACGCGGGCCAAAAGGTCGTCGGGCACCAAAGTGGGCCATACCTCAGCCACCACGATGAGCCCAGAAGAACTAGTGAACCCGGTCTCAAAGGGCCAGACGCAAAAATGGGGCGCGAGCACGGGGTCTAAGCGCAGAGTGGCTAACTGAGCGATGCCGGTCAGGCTTTGGCTCCC
>SHUY01000012.1 GCA_009694435.1 Acidimicrobiia bacterium
GCTGCCTTGGCTGACGATGTAAATGCCAACGCCACCTTCAAAGCAATCAGCGCGGCGTGCCCAACTCCAGATTGGGTTCGTTCGTCCACCATTGCCTTTTCTTCCGACCGCAAGTGGAGCGCGGCTGAGTTCGTAGACCACGGGTCCTGGGTTTTTGGTGCCCCCGAAATGGTAATTACTGACACCACTAACGATGCCCGCAAAAAAGCTGATGTTCTAGCCGCCCGCGGCGATCGGGTTTTGCTATTAGCCAGTTCTACCTCGGCCCTTGATTCAACTGACGCCGCCCAACTACCCGCGGATTTAATCCCCGTAGCACTGGTGGTGTTCGTAGAAAAGATTCGTTCCGACGCGGCCGAAACCCTCAAATACTTCTCTGATCAAGGAGTAGATCTAAAAGTGATATCGGGAGATAACCCTCGCACCGTCGCGGCCGTGGCCCGCCGGGTGGGGTTCTCGGATGTGACTGATGCTTTCGACGCCCGCAACCTCCCCGAAGACGAACCGGCCATCGCAAATGTGCTTGATGAATATTCAGTTTTCGGCCGAGTTACTCCGCACCAAAAACGAGCAATGGTGGCCGCATTGCAGTCGCGCGGTCATGTGGTTGCCATGACCGGTGATGGAGTCAACGACGTTCTAGCCCTCAAAGACGCTGATCTTGGTGTTGCTATGGGCTCGGGCGCCGCCGCTACTCGGGCGGTGGCGCAACTGGTGTTGCTCGACAGCAAATTTTCTACCCTGCCGGGCGTGATGGCCGAAGGACGCCGAGTGATTGCCAACATCGAACGAGCCGCAAATTTGTTTGTTACTAAAACCGTCTACGCAGTTTTCATTGCCCTAGTAGTCGTCCTCACTGCTTGGCGCTATCCGTTCTTGCCTCGCCATCTGACCATAATAAGCACTTTTACTATCGGCATCCCCGGATTTTTCTTAGCCCTCGGACCCAATACTCGTCGTTACATCCCTGGGCTATTGGATCGCGTCATGCGATTTTGTATACCCGCGGGAGTAGTGGCGGGGGCTGCCGCGCTCACTACTTACGCCATGGCCTATTACGAAGAGAGTCTGTCGCTAAAAGAATCCCGCACCGCGGCGGCTTTAGTTCTGGTGATGATCGGCTTGTGGGTGTTGGTAATCCTTACCCGACCACTAAATCTCTGGAAGGGAGCGTTGGTCGGTTCGATGGCTGGCGGTGTAGCACTAGTGGTGTTAGTTCCACCGTTGAGCGATTTTTACGCGCTTGAGCCTCCGGGCTGGCGCATGATGGGTATCGGTGTATTAATAGCAGTAGGAGCGATTGGGGCTATCGAAATTGGCTGGCGTGCTTCTCGGCGCTGGCCTAAGAAGTTCTTAAACCGCTCCGCCGATTAAGTTTCCAATAAGCGCGGTAACTGCCATAGCCAATCCGCCACCAATAAAAACTCGCAGCGCGCCGCGCGTGGGCGAAGAGCCACCCAATCGACTGGCTACCGCTCCCGTCACCGCCAGCACGACAAGAGCAGTAATCGCAATGATTGCGATCCGATCACTTTTGGGTGCTAACAGGAGTGCCAGTAGAGGAATGGCCGCCCCTAAAGAAAAACTCACCGATGAAGCCAATGCCGCTTGTAGGGGGCGAGCGGTATTGGTTTGGATAATCCCCAACTCCTCCCGCAAGTGGGTTCCGACCGGGTCAACTTCTTGCAGACGAGTAGCAACTTTTTGGGCCAGATCGCGATCAAGACCGCGGCCGATATAAATTTGCGTCAGTTCTTCTAACTCGCGGTCAGGAACAGTCCGCAGCTCGTCAGTCTCTTTGGCGATTTCGGCCTTTTCGGTGTCGCTTTGAGTGCTAACAGAGACAAACTCACCCGCGGCCATCGACATTGCCCCGGCCACTAAACCGGCTAAGCCCGCAATAGCAATAGCATTCGTAGATGACTGTGAAGCGGCCACTCCAATAATCAGACTGGCGGTCGAGACGATCCCGTCGTCAGCTCCCAATACTGCAGCTCGAAGCCATCCGACGCGTGAATAGCGATGGCGCTCACGATGCGGAAGCATTAAACCCATTCCCTCCGGCGGAAAAATACGTACAACGGAGTACAGATAATAAGAATCAATGAAGCCGTGACTAGAAATCCTGACCCCCAGCTCAAGTTGGGTTGGTCACGAAAGTTCATACCCAGTACACCAGTGATAAGAGTAGCAATTAAAAATAATGAGCCCCAAGCCGCAATTTTTTGCTGCACCAAACTGAGCCGATTAGAAGTAAGGGCCAACTCGGCGTCGCGCAGTCCAGTTACTACATCACGCTGGCTTTCGACAAAATCATTAATTCGCAGTATGTGGTCAGCTACGTCTTGAAAGTGAACCCTTACCGTTTTGTCGATAAAAGGTATTTCTTGGCGAACGATGGTCGAAACCACATCTCGTAACGGAAGAGCTGAACGACGAAATCGAATTAGAGCCTTTCCCAGCGCAAACAATTTTAGCGATTGCCTCCGACTCTCTCGTGCCGCCGCCCGACCCGTGCTTTGTGCGGTGTCGTCGAGCAAGAGCTCTTCGCAGTCATCGAGTTCGTCATCAACGTCGGTAGTAACCATAAAGTAACGGTCCATCAAGGTGTCAAGAATCGACCACAATAAAAGTCCGGTCGAAGAAGATCGATGCGAAGTTCTTTGTATCGTAAAAATTTGCCCCACTCGCTCAATCGGAAACGGATTGGTCTTATGTGGACTTAGGCGGACCGTAAGCACCCAGCGGGCGGTAAAAGCAATCGTGATTTCTTCTGATCTAAGCGAGTCTTTCTCTAATCGACAGTCGAAAACGGGTACCTGATAAACCCCACCGCTAACGGTGAGTTTGGTGCGCCCCCCTTGTTTTCTGATGTTTTGTCCCGAAAACTCGTCGAGCGGAAGTTGTTTTAAGATTTGGTTGAGTTGAGTGGGGTCGGTGCAGTCGATCCAGAGGATGCCGCTGCGAGAACGAGATTGGGCTCGGATCTCATCGATTTTCAGTGGCTTAGCCTCCCCGCGGGTCGGAAACCAAGTAACCGCTACCGAAGCCGGATCGGGCGCACGAGTCTTCATCTCCTTGAGCCTACGGGGAACGGGAGGCGAGATGGGGGCCGGAACCAGTACGCTCGCAGGGGCACACAAAGTGACCGTAAAGCCGCAAAGAAATGAGGACCTTCAATGGCCATCGATACTCCCGCCAAAATCAACGACGGCGATATAACCGCCGATGCTTTGCGCGACCAAACGCGCTCTTGGCTGGCGAGTGTTCTACCCGAGGGGTGGATGGAGGCGGTTGATTCGGGCGATACCGATACTTATTCGAAGTTGCGTAGTGCTCTTAGTTACAACGACTGGTGCAAGACCCTCGGGGAGTCTGGTTACGCCACCCCCACTTGGCCTGCTGAATACGGCGCGGGACTTTCTTTGAACCCCGGTCAAGCTCGTTCAGTCAATGAAGTTCTAAACCACTACCGCGTGCCGCGTCCGTTCAATATCATTGGGATCGGGATGGGTGGGCCCACGTTGATCGCGTGCGGCACCGAAGAGCAAAAAATGCAGTTGTTGCGCCCACTAGCCACCAACGAAGAAATCTGGTGTCAACTTTTCTCTGAGCCGGGAGCGGGTAGCGATGTCGCTGGTCTTGCTACCCGTGCGGTCCGTGATGGTGATGAATGGATTATTAACGGTCAAAAAGTGTGGACCACTCTGGCTCATTTATCCCGCTGGGGAATGCTGCTGGCGCGTACCGATCCTGATTCACCTAAACATCGCGGTCTTTCTTACTTCATTATCGACATGCAAGCTCCCGGAGTAGACATCCGGCCGCTGGTGCAGATAACGGGCGACGCAGAATTTAACGAAGTCTTTATGGACAATGTTCGCATTCCCGACTCCATGCGGGTGGGGCCTGAAGGGGACGGTTGGCGAGTAGCGATCACCACCCTCATGAACGAACGCATCGCGCTATCGGGAGCAGGCTCGCTGGCCGGTGATGCTGCTGGAGGCAGTACCTCCGAAAAATTAATCGCACGCCATCGTCCAGTGTCTGACTTAGGTAGTCGTCAGCGCCTGGCCCAGTTGTTTATTGATGAGCGTCTAATCAAATTAAATAACCAACGCGCGGCCGAGAAGCGCCGTAGTGGGGGAGAAGCGGGGCCAGAGGGTTCAATTACTAAATTGATGCAGGCCGAGTTCAACCAGCGCTTACAAAAAGTAGCGATTGATCTAGAAGGCCCGGGAGGAATGGCGTGGGAAGGCCAAGGGACTGAGCCCGGAGCGATGGCCGGTTTTGTCAGCGATGTGGCTAACAATCGATCTGACATTTCCCGCACCTTCTTGCGGGCCCAGGCCAACACCATTGAGGGGGGAACCTCAAACATCATGCGCAATATCCTTGGCGAACGGGTTTTGGGTCTTCCTAAAGAATTCGATGACTCACGCGAAAAAGCCTGGATCGACGTACCGCGATCGGTGTAAAAATTAACAATTGCTAATAAGTTGAGGATCTGATGAATCGGAAACTCCACCGGTTTTTTCGCCGGCGCCATACTCAAGATTCAGAAATTGAACTCGCCGCCCAAGAGGGGTATTTGGCTCTTCTAGTTCTTGACCGTGAGGTACTCCCGGCTAAAAGGCGCTACACCATGGCTGAACTAGCGGCTAAGTCAGGAACCGACCTTTCTACCGCGCAGTCGCTTTGGCGGGCAGTGGGGTTCCCTGATCTCCCCGAAGATTTACCAGGCTTTACCGATGACGACGTTAAAGCCATGAAAAGTTTTGTCGAGACCCTCACCGCTTCGGGTATTGGTGAAATCGATCTCGACAGTTCGCTGACCATCGCCCGAGTTTTAGGTTCTTCTTTGGCCACTGCGGCCGATGCGGTTAGTGAGAGTGTGGCCGACCGTTTTCGTCTTGCTCGTGACGCTGGAGTGAGCGATGAAGAACTGGCTAGTGTCATCGCGGGTCAATCTCAACTTCCTCAGTTGGCCGAAATGGTTGACCACATATTCAGGTTGCAGTTACGGGCGGCGTTTTGGCGCCGCCTCGCGTTAGTGGACACTGATCACAGCGGGAGCATCCCCGGTTCAATTGGGTTCGTAGATCTGGTGGGATTTACTGCTTTATCCGAAGAAATAGGTGAAGAAGAACTTGGTGGTCTAGTGCGGCGTTTTAACGATATGGCCTACGACACGGTAGCTAGTGCTAACGGACGGGTAGTTAAAACTATTGGCGATGCCGTTATGTTTGTCGCCCATACACCCGAAATTACCGCTGATATCGCCACCCAAATCACCGCCCGATCACTTTCGGACCCTGCCTTACCGCGTGCTCGAGCCGGAATCGCTGAAGGGGAGTTGGTAGTACGCCAAGGCGATTACTTTGGCCCCGTAGTAAACCTTGCTAGCCGCCTCACCGACATGGCTCGTCCGGGCACAGTATTGGCTCCTACGGAAATGGGAGAGCAACTGGCTAACGGTGGTCGCTTCGATATTCACCGCCTTGGCCGACGACGCGTTCGCGATATTGGCCGCATTGATATTTGTTCAATAAAATCTTTACCCGCGTAAAACTAAATCTCTTAGTAGTCAGGTAGTGTCGTGAGCGTGAAAACTGATGAAGCTATCGATCGCAACGGCGACCAACTTTGCCTACTCACAGTACACGCGCATCCTGACGACGAAGCCTCAAAAGGCAGCGCTACCGTTGCTCGCTATCGGTCGATGGGCGTGCATACGGTATTGGTTTGTTGCACCGGAGGAGAGGCCGGCGATATTTTAAATCCGAGCGTCGACACCGAAGAAGTTAGAGCCAACTTGGCCCAAGTGCGGGCGGCCGAGCTGGCCGCCGCAGCTACGGCCATTGGCTATGAGACCGTTTATCTGCTTGGTTACCACGACTCGGGTATGCCCGACACCCCAGTAAACGCTCGACCCGATAATTTCGCTAACGCTCCCCTCGACGAAGCCGTAGAGCGTTTAGTGCGGATCATCCGCACTGAGCGGCCCCAGGTAATCGTCACTTACGCCGACGACCAAGAGTTCTATCCCCACCCCGACCACATTCGGGTGCACGAAATTTCCCAACCGGCCTTTGAAGCCGCCGGCGACCCGCGGCGTTACCCTGAAGCGGGCGACCCGTGGCAACCCGCCAAAATGTATTACACCGGATTTTCCAAGCGGCGCATAGAGGCTATGCACAACGAATTCATTCGTTTGGGCGAAGAAAGCCCATACGCTCAGTGGTTTGAACGGGGTTTCCCCGAACGGGATCACCGCTTTACGACTTTTGTTGACGTGGGCGAGTGGCTGCACCATCGCCGAGCGGGTCTGTTGGCTCATCGCACTCAGGTTGATCCCGAAGGACATTGGATGCGTCTACCGGACGACACTCTGCGCCGAATATTTCCTTACGACGAATACGTTCTGGCCGAATCTCGAGTCGCCCCCATCCCCGAAGGCGAAACTGAAGACGACTTATTCATCGGCGTGGTCGGATCGCTTCCCTAAGCGCACCAAAATCTCCAAACAATCAACCCGCTTTTTGCTGGTCTCGTAACTCGCGATAGCCAATGAGGGTTACGCCAGCTTTTTCTACCAAATTTCTAAATCTCAAATCATGGTTAAGCATTTTATAGTCGTCTACTCTGCCCACCCAGTCTGGATGCGCGGCGCGTAACTCGTCTGAATCAATTGCGGGGTGAAGATAAATTTCGGTAACTCCTGGCTTTAGATTAGCTAATGCTTCTTCTACGTATGGCCGACTGCCAACTCCTTGGTAATAAATAAAGTGATCGGGGAACAAGACTCCTTCCTGCCTAGCCAACTCTCGGTAGGGGAACCCCACCAAACTTTCTCCCTCTACTGGCCCCATACGCAACGGGAGATTGAAGTCAGTGGCGAGTTCAAGGTACACACCAAAAAAATCGGCTCGTAATTGCAGCGTTCCCATGTGACTGTCAAGGTGGGTTACATCTATTCCCCACAAAATGGCTCGTTCTATCTGCGCCTGAAGTTCGCGGCGGACTTCATCAAGGTCGGCGTGATCCCAAGTGTCTTCAACTGTCCTCGGGAACCCTCCATTACCATCGAGCAAACTCGGGGCTTGGGTAATGGGCCCCCAGCGGTACTCATCGAATTCTGAATTAAGGGTCAGGTGTACACCGATGTCGTCACCCCGATAATTAGCGGTCGCGCTGCGAGCCCACGGGCACGGAACCATCAAAGACGCAGTGGTGGCTAATCCGGTTCGCAGGGATTCATAAATTCCAACGTTGGCCGACCAGCATGATCCGAGATCGTCACAATTAATAATCAGGAGTTTGGCGTCGGGGTCAAAACCAAGGTTTTCGCTAAGCGTTGTCACTGGTTCTCCTGACCGTAGTGGCCGTGTTTTAAGGGCATATCTGCGGGCTAGCTGCATCCCTCAACTGAGCGCTTCACCCTACGCTAGTGCTATGCGAAACCGCGCGGGGCAAAAAAAATTACCTTCAATGATCGCCACCAGTCTGGTGGTGCTGGCCCTAGTGGCCTTGTCGGCCTGTGGTGGTGGGGGAGGATCTTCTTCGGCGGCTAAGAATGAGCGCGGTACCAATACCTCGAAAAAAACTAAAGAATCTGAAAAAACCAAGGATCTTGGTTGTCGTTTTATCGTGGCCAGTACTCGACCCCGAGAGACAACTCCACCACCAGTTACTGAGTTTCTTACCACCGCGGTGGCTGAGTCGGCGCCGTGTTACGACAAAATAACTTTTACTTTTGACGGCGGTGGTGGTGATGATGTACCCCCCGGCTATCTAGTGGAGTACCGCAAAAAGCCTTACCTGGAAGGTGCGGTAAGTTCTACGGCCGGATTTTCTGAGGCCAAATACGTGCTTTACGTCGAGATGCGTCCGGTCTCGGTGGAAGACCGCCGCTTCGCCGGTCGCCCTCGTTCAACCTATAAAGGAAATCTGCGGCTTGGACTTAAGGGAATGAAACACACAGTTATAGTCGAATGGTTGAGCAAAGCCTTGCCAGAACTTTTTGACCGCGGGTTTGGAAATGATAAATCAACTACAACTTTGGTTCCCGACCCCGCCTTTGTTCCGGCGCCCAACGACCCCGACTACAGCCGAGTGGTCTGGCTTATCGGAGTAGACGAAAAGCGCCCCTTTACTGTCGATGCCGCCAATAATCCCCCTCGGATCAGTGTGTTGGTGATGCGCTAATGACGAGTGCGCTTAATGAAGGTTTAATAGTTTTTGACGATGACGGTAACGAAGTCGTCATTCCTGCTGGACAGGTTGACGAACTTCTTGTCTCCCTGAAAGATCTGAGTTCGGTAACAGTTTCTGCCTGTCCCGCGTGTCGCAGTCGAGTAGTGGCGTGCTTGGCTCTAATCGAAACTGCTTTTGTCAGTGCTCATCCATCAACTTGCGACTTAGTTGACTTAGCCGAAGAGGCCCCTACTTTGCATCTTTATGTTTTTGACGCCGACACCACTTGTCGCCACCGAGGCTGGCATGACCCAGGGTTTGAAGAGTGGAGCGAAGCAGTAGAAGAGCACTTAGCCCCGGCGCGCTGCATCTCTTAGCGTTTAGCGGTTTTTATTTAACCAATATCGAGCAATAGGCCCTAACGCCAACCCTAAAGCCGCCCCGGCAATCACATCTGATGCGTGGTGCAAGCGCACATAGATTCGACTAAAGGCAACAAGCCCCGCCAAAGTGAACCAAAACGGAGCGCTCTTGGGGCCCTTACTCAGTGCAAACGCAGCCATAAATGCGGTAGCTGCATGGCCTGATGGGAAGGAAGAAGTAATCGGCCTCCGCATTTTGTAAGGAAGCGGCTCTTGATGTTCGTAGTGTTCATTGGGGCGAGTTCGACCAAAAAATTGCTTAACTATTCCGTTAGTAAGCACCGACTCATAGCCCAACGCCTTACTAAAACGTAAGGCGTAGCCAATGTCTCGAACGCTAACTGCTCGGACGAATCCAAAAGCATGCCAAATCATCCCGTGGTCGGCCGCACTAGAAAGACCAAAAAATATTCGGTCAAGAAACGGCGATCGGTGGGGCTCCAGCCATTTATCTACCCGTTCATCAAATTCATGAACCCGCTCTAAATATTCGTTCACCCCGCCAATGCTAATGGCTAATTGATTCCCGTCTTACCCTGTACTGACTCTAAGTTCTTCGGCACGCGCCGGATCGCCCCCAAAAGCGGGGCAGTAATCCTTATACGAACACCAATCGCAGAGCTTGCTGGTGTTAGTAGGAAAGTTGTCAGTAGCACAAGCTTTTTTAATGGCTGTCCATCGAGCACTAGTTTTTGTCTCGATTCCCCGACAAGTCTGATCGTCGGCTTTGGCCACAATGGCCTTGGCGTCAGTTAAATAGAGGAGTTGGACTTTTTTGGGCCGCCGGCCAAGCATTCCTTGACAGAGCACGGCGTAAGTATGGACTTGGGTTAGGGCGTCGCCCTGAAAACGGGGAGAAGGGGAACGGCCACTTTTGTAATCGGTGACAGTGAGTTCACCGTCATTATCGAGGTCAAGCCGGTCGATAATCCCGCGCATTAACACTCCGCCGATCTCGGCTTCGAGTTTTAGTTCCAGCCCGATGGGGTTTACTGTGGTGGGATCTTCAAGATCAAAGTATCGGCCTACTAATAGTGCGGCGTCAGAAAAAAACTTTTCTTCGTCTTCTTGTTTTAGTTTTAGTTTGGTGAAGTCAGGCGTGGTAACGAATTCAATTTTAGCGTGGTCGAGGTCAGATTGGGCGTGGTCGCGAGTGCGTTCGGCCGGGTTGCGCTTCATGAGATGTTCTAAAGCCGAATGCACCAGAGTTCCCCTTGACGATGCAACTGAAGGTTCGCTGGGGAGACGATCTAGGTAAGAAAACTTAAATTGTTGGGGGCATTTTGAAAATGCTGCGCTCGAACTAGGAGAAAGCGATACGGGTACGGTGGCCATAGAGTGAGAGTATCGCCAAGGTGGGACTTTTGCTGGCGCCGGTAAGGGCCCGCTTTTAGACCTCGCCGCGGTTAATGTCTAGAATCATTTTTTGTAGTCAAGGGAGAGCCAATGCTGGTTGACGGAGGAATACCTGGCGGTACGCCGGCCCAAGTGGCCAAGAGCGCCCAATCTCTTGAGAAGATGGGCTATTCCGGTGGACTAACCGCAGAAACTAACCACGACCCTTTTCTCCCCTTGCTCATTGCCGCTGAGCACACCGAACATCTTGAGTTAGGCACCGCTATCGCGGTGGCTTTTGCTCGCAACCCAATGACCTTGGCCAATATTGCTTACGACTTACAGGCGTACTCCCAGGGTCGTTTTCAACTTGGCCTGGGGAGTCAGATAAAAGCCCACATTGAAAAACGATTTTCTATGCCGTGGTCAAAGCCGGCGGCTCGCATGCGAGAGTTAATCTTGGCCATTCGGGCGATCTGGGCCTGTTGGAATGATGGAGTGGCTCTTGATTTCCGTGGTGAGTTCTATCGGCACACACTAATGACACCGTTTTTCGACCCCGGCCCCAATCCTTTCGGTTCGCCCCCGATCTTGTTAGCCGCAGTGGGTCAGCGTATGACTGAAGTCGCGGGCGAAGTGGCCGACGGGATTATCCTGCACGCCTTTACTACGGAACGCTATGTGCGAGAGGTGACTCTGCCCGCCCTAGAGCGAGGATTCGCGACGGGTGAGAAAACTCGATCCGATTTTGCTATTACTGGTCCATTGTTCGTCGTTACCGGCAACACTCCCGAAGAGTTTGACGCGGCTCGGCAAGGAACTAAGCAGCAAATTGCTTTCTACGGGTCTACTCCGGCTTACCGCCCAGTCTTAGAACTCCACGGGTGGGGCGACCTTCAAGACGATCTCAATCGCTTGTCAAAACAGGGCGAGTGGGTGGCCATGGGTGAACTAATCACCGATGAAGTGCTCGACACCTTTGCCGTCGTAGCTGAGCCCGAAGACGTTCCGCGAGAAATGATTAAGCGCTACGGAGGGATAGTTGACCGCCTCTCGTTTTATGCCCCCTACCAGAGCGATCCGGAGCGTTGGGAGCAAGTCATCTCCAGTTTTTCTCGCGAATAGATACTCAGCCTCATCACAGGATTAATTCGCCACCCTATTGGCAGGCAGTTAGTTGAGCTGCCTCCTTCGCCGGACAGGACGTCTGGCAGTGATGTTGGAGGATAACTGTGAGTGAAGAAACAACCTTTGAGGGCGATACTTCTAGTAAGCCTCACCTAGTAGTTACCAAGCGGTTAATGGCCGCTCTAGTGGTGGCCGCGGTTTTTTTCGTCGGCTTAACTTCCTTCGCTTTAGGACGCGTTACCGCTGATAGCAGTGATGACCACGCCGAACACTCTGAGCTAATGCGCGAACGCGGTGGCCCAAGAATGGAACGCGGTGGCCCAAGAATGGAACGCGGTGGCCCAAGAATGGAACGCGGTGGCCCAAGAATGGAACGGATACCCGAAGGTCAACCAGGTATTAACAACGGTTAGCAAAAATCCAGTCGGCCAATGCGGGACTGCTCTCAAAACTCGTAATGAGGGCATAACGCATGGTCGGACTGGGATTACACACCACATGCCAAAGCCTCTGAGTATCAACCACAACTCGGACATTGCGGTGGAAGGGAATACGAACTTCGGTACTTGCGTCAGGCAAACCGTCGGGCCCTTGCTCCATAAGAATCATGAACGCCCCCGGGTTGTCGGTTAGTTCTATCCACTGGCGCACTACCCAGCCCTGATCTTCAGGGTTGAATCGATTGTTGTCGTCGCGGTGTATTTGCCGCAGGGCTTCTTCGTACGACTGGGGAGCAAGGCGTATAACCCGCACTCGCCCAAAATCCGCCCCCACTTCTTCTACGCAAGCAACCAGACTCGGGCACTGTTCGGCGTTTGTAGTCCATTGGCCACCCTTGTCCGGCTTTTCGTCTCCGGGCTTCCAAAACCCTCGACAATCTAAATTTCCGTCCGCGGTAGCTATGGGGGCGAAGTTAGTGTCACCTCCACTTTTCCAGTCCATGTATTCGAGGTTAAGAAATTCTTTTTCAGAAATCTCCGGGTCAAGATCGCGCAAAACTGCGTAGCCGTGTTCGGCGAGGGCGTCAACTCGAAAGTGGTCGGTAGTGAGAGGAATATCACTCGACCAATGAGGAGCGGTTAAGTAATCGCTAATTTCAACCACCTAATTACTATACCGAACTATTTTTAAAAAACTAGTGATACTGAGTACTAAAAACTAAGGGTACCCGTAGCGCTATCAAGTGACCCGGTATCTCGCCAACTTGCTCGCAAATTACGAGCGATCAATGCTTGGTGCACCTCGTCTGCGCCGTCTACTAGTCGCGCGGCGCGGGCATGACGCAACATTTTCTCTAGGGGAGTGTCAGTGGAATAGCCCAAAGCGCCGTGAACTTGAATAGCTCGGTCAACTACGCGCCAGAGAGTGTTGGCGACATGATGCTTGGCAAAACTCACCTCTTGGCGAAACGGAAGGTCGTTTTCAATGCGGTAGGCCGCGTGAAGAACCATCAACTTCGCCGCGTAAAGCTCCATCGCTGAATCGGCCATCATCCACTGAATAGCCTGCTTGTCGGCCAAGGGTGCGCCGTGCAACTGTCGTGATTCGGCTCGGGTGACCATTAGCTCTAAGGCGGTTTCGATTTGGGCAATCCAACGCATGCAGTGGGCGAGCCGGGCTGGACCAAGCCGAGCTTGACCAAGAAGATGGCCGTTTCCCCGGCCCCCTAAAATATTCTCGGCCGGTACCCGTAAATTAGTGATGCGAATCTCGCAATGGTTATGCGCTCCCGCCATGGTGTCAATGTCGCGTACTACTTCCCATCCTTCGGCGGGAAGATCAACCAAAAAAGCAGTATTCGATGCTTGGGGCGGGTTGGCCTCGGGGTCGGTTTTAGCAATAAGAATGGCAAATTTGGCTCCGCGTGCGCCCGATATGTACCACTTGTGTCCATTGATTAACCAATCACCGTTGGCTTCTTCAACCGCGGAAGTCTGAATTCCCGTGGGGTCCGAGCCCGATACTTCCGGTTCGGTCATTGCGAAACACGAACGCACCCGCCCTTCTAAGAGCGGTCGTAAGTAGCGTTCTTTTTGATCGGGCGTGGCGTGATGCAAAAGTGTGTGCTGGTTACCTTCATCGGGCGCTTGGGCGTTAAGAATAAATGGTCCAAAGTTGGTACGAGCGGCTTCGGCCGACACGAAGGCCATCGCGGTAGGCCCTAAACCAAGACCGCCCCACTCGACCGGCATATGGGGCAGCCAAACTTCCCACTCCTTCGCTTTTTCCCGCAAATCAATAATCATGGCGACAACGTCGCGTCGTTCGGGTTCTCCCCCGGGTGCGTTGGCGTAAAGCTTCTCTTCGGCGGGCCGAACTTCGGCGTCAATAAAATCTCGCACCCGTAGTCGTATCGCCTCTACGTCGTCGGGGAGGGAAAAGTCAATGCTCATAGAAGCTCAGCCTAGACAGTTTTTGTCCGCAATGGGTCGGGCACAAAAAGCCCCCGGTTCGCTAAACATGCCCCTACGCCAACGATCGGGAGTTATCGCTATTGCTCGGGGGTAGTCCTCAAACATCCACCGAGCAAAGTTTCTTCGAGTCCACGCCGTTCCTGCCGCGATTCGTAAACCCGCCTCCGCGCGCGCGGGGGAGTGGAGCAGTCGCTGAAATCGCTTAGCGAAGCGTAGGTCGCGTCCAATGACGCGCTCTACCGCGTGTTGATAACGAGAAGAGACTTGCTCGGGGGACTGATTCGTTTGGATCGCTTCCCCCGCGAGAATCCCGGTTTCTAATGCTTGCGCTATCCCTTCTCCGGTCAGCGGATCAACTACCCCCGCCGCGTCACCCACGTAAAGCACTCTTCCTTGGGCACAACGGCTGGGGTGATAACTCGCGGGAATCGGCCACGCCCGATGATTTTCTTCTGGTTCAGCATTCTCTCCCAGCACCGAGCGTAGAGGTAAACGATTAACTAGATCCTCCCAGAGCGCCCGTAAATCTTTTCCGTGTTGATGCTCACGCCGCAAAACAGTGAAGCCAACATTGGCCCGACCGTTGGGTAAAGAAAAAACCCAGGCGTAGCCCGGCAAAATATCTGGCTCGAAAAAAATCCACTGCGCGGGTTTGTTAGTGGGGCTCTCTACGTTACAAAAATATTGTCGGACCGCGTGCCACGACCCTAAGTCTTTCTGCTTCCGGCCAAGTTGTAGTCGCCGAACACTCGACCAATGGCCATCAGCGGCAACCAAATATTTGGCCACAATGTTGTTACCGTCACTTAGCCCCGCAGTAACACTTTGTGTCCCAACACTTAAAGATTTGAGGCCGACTCCTTCGCGCACCAAAACCCCACTATCACGGGTGCGTTGGAGAAGAGCAAAGTCGAGATCCACTCGGGCCATAACTCCCGAATACGCCCCTTGGCTTTGTTCGGGCAGGGGGAGAGTGATCGATCGACCGCGCGGTGAAAAAATAACCGTTTCGGTTATCGCTTGATAGCCCGGCTGGTTGGTTACGTCGACCCCGAGGCGTTCGAGTAATCGCAGAGCTTGGGTAGTCAGACCGTCGCCGCAAGTCTTGTCTCGGGGGAATACCGCCTTATCAATCACCTCAACCGCTAGCCCTCGATCGTGAGCGGTGCGGGCGCAGGCTAATCCGGCGGGGCCGGCGCCAACGACGAGAAGGTCAGTCTGCATGCCTTGACGCTACGCGGTCAGCCTTGCTTTATACGACTGCGCCTCTGATGCCCTAGTCTTTTCGACTTAGACGCTCATTCTGAGCCAAACTTCACTAGAACAATCCCTAGCCGTCGAGACAACATCAGGAGTGCCATGAACATCGCCGTCTGCGTCAAGCAGATCCCCGACCCGGCCGTACCGGGCGAACTCAACCCCGAAACGTCTGCCCTTAAACGCGAGGGAAAGTTAATCCTCGACGACTCCGATAGTTACGGTGTCGAGATGGCCTTGCAGTTAGTTACCGCTGCTGGTGGGGGCGAAGTAACTCTCGTGTCAATGGCCCCTAACAACGAAACTTCCGGTTTGCGTACCGCATTGGCTATGGGCGCGGCTAAGGCAGTTCTTGTTTCTGATGACACACTGGCGGGAAGCGACGCGCTTTCTACGGCAAAAATTTTAGCCAAATCAGTTGAGCGGGTTGGCGACATTGATCTTGTGCTAACCGCGACCGAGTCAACTGATGGCTACACCGGTACTATTCCTGCTCAAATTGCCGAAGCGTTGGGTTGGCCTTCACTGACTTTTGCCAAGAGCGTGGCTATTGCTGACGGGAAAGTTAAAATTCAACGCCAAACTGAAGCTGGTTTCGATGACGTTGAAGCCCCTTTGCCCGCAGTGGTGAGCGTTACGGCCGGAGTTGTCGAACCGCGCTACCCGTCGTTTAAAGGAATTATGGAAGCCAAAAAGAAGCCCGTCGATGAAGTGACTGCTGGTGATCTTGGCTTTAATCCCGATCAAGTCGGCTGGGCCGGTTCGCACCAAGAAATTGTTGAGGTAAGAGCCGCTCCCGCCCGTGAAGCAGGAGAAAAAATTGAAGACGATGGTGAGTCGCACGCTCGGATCGTCACTTTTCTTGAAGGGCTAAAAATCATCTAGTCCAACAATTATTCATAGCCGAGCATTAGAAAACGATAGGAAGATCAATTATGAGCATAGAAAAAGTTTGGGTCTACGCCGAAAGCGAAGGCGATAAACCGGCCACCAGTACCCTTGAACTTTTAACCAAAGCCCGTGAAATCGCGACCACGGTTGAATGCGTATACGTAGGCGACAACGCCGACGCGCTCGCCGGCGCACTCGGTGAGTACGGGGCGAGCAAAGTTCACGCGGTGTCTCCTGGCGACGCTCTGCCCGGAGTTATTGGTGCTGCTGCTTTAGTCGAGCTCGTGGCCGCCGAGTCGCCCGACCTGATTCTTTTTGCCCAGACCTACGATGCTCGCGACGCCGTGGCGCGCTTATCGGTTCGACTCGATCGCACCGTGCTAACTAATGGCGGTGAATTGCGGCTTGATGGCGACCGAGTGATCGTCGGCACAGCAATTTTTGGCGGCAACACTATCGTCGACACCGCTTTTACGGGCGAGAAGCCTTACTTGGCGATGATCCGTCCTAAATCTTTCGCCGCCGAATCCGCTAGCGGATCGGCCGCCCCCGTGGCCACGGTGGCAACTCCGGATGCCGGACGGGCGGGTGAAGCCAAAGTTCTTGAGCGTCACGTAGAAGAGCGAGAAGGACCCAAACTCGAAGAGGCCGCCATAGTGGTTTCGGGTGGACGGGGCATCGGTTCGGCCGAGGCTTACGGACCGCTCGTAGACGAACTGGCCAAGTTGCTTCAAGGAGCATCCGGAGCGTCTCGAGCCATTGTTGACGCGGGCTGGGTTCCTTATTCCAAGCAGGTCGGCCAAACCGGAAAAACGGTAAAGCCTAAGCTTTACATTGCTCTCGGCATTTCGGGGGCAACCCAGCACTTGGTGGGAATGAAAGGCTCCGACGTAATTTTGGCCATCAATAAAGATGGGGAAGCACCAATCTTTTCTGTAGCCGATCTTGGAATTGTGGGCGACGTGCACAAAGTCGTACCTAAATTAATTGAGGCCATTCAAGCTCACGGTTAGTACTAAAACGAGATTCCATTAACGCCAACCGACGAAGGGCCCAAGTGGAAATCGAAATTAGGGATCTGACCACCGCAGAAAAGGCTTTAGCGGGAGCGGTTGCCGGGCGGGCTTTGTCGGACAATCCCACCTTTCGCTGGATTGCCGGCGACGACAATCTTGCTCGCGTCGGGGGCGCGATGGATTTGTTCGCTGGTTTTGTCGCCGGCCATCTCGACCCTCAGGTGGGGGCGTTTCTTGGTGATCATGTCGTAGGAGTGTGCGGAGCTGCCGCACCCGGGATGTGTATCGGCGACGTAGCCCCCGAAGAACTGCGCACCCCACCCGAGACAATCGGCGCTCCCGGTGACGGGTCTCGAGAACATTTCGTTTGGTCTTTACTGTGCACGAAAGATCTTGATGAACGGCACTGGCATTTAGGCCCAGTTTCCGTCGAGCCGCTCCTGCAAGGTGAGGGGATAGGCGCCAAAATGCTAACGATATTTTGTCAGCGCATGGATAATGCTGGTGAAATAGTTTGGCTAGAAACCGATAAGCCCGACAACGTAATTTTTTATTCTCGGCACGGCTTTGTAGTCGCGGAAGAAGTAGTCGCTCCCACCAGTGGCGAACAATTCACCACTTGGTTCATGCGCCGAGATCCTCGCTAGTAAAAAGCAGTTTTCAATCACTCAACTCGATTACTACTGGAGCGTGGTCGGAAGGCTTTTCCCCTTTTCGAGCATCACGATCAATGAGTGCACTGATTACCCTTTTTTCTACTGCCTTGCTAGCCAATACTAAATCAATACGCATTCCGTGCTTTTTATGAAAATCTCCTCCTCGGTAATCCCAAAAGGAGTACAGCCCGTCTTCTTGATGCAACTGGCGAAATGAATCGCTAAGTCCCCACTCCTCTAGTGCCGCTATCGCCGCGCGCTCTAATTTGGTGACATGGGTAAGACCTGCGAACGCTTCCATTGACCAAACATCTTTATCTTCAGGAGCAACATTGAAATCACCCAGCACTACAACTGAATCTTTGGACGAACTAGTTGTCGTTAACCAATTTTTCAACTGGGCTAGCCATAGGAGCTTGCGATCATAAAACTCACTAGGGACCTCTCGGCCATTAGGAACGTAGACGTTAACGGTTCGCAGCCCACCACAAGTCGCGGCAATTAACCGTGCGTCACCTTCATAGGGGTCTTCTAGGTCATCGAAACCTGAGGTCACATTTTTTATTCCGACTCGCGAAATAATGGCAACCCCGTTCCATTGCCCCTGTCCATGATGAACGGATTCATAACCAAGTGCAGTAAACGCCTCAGTAGGGAAAGCCTCGTTTTTCATCTTGGTTTCTTGAATACACAAAATATCGGGCTGGGCCAAAGTGATCCACTCTTCGACTCGCGGTAACCGAGCCTTAAGCGAATTGACGTTCCAAGTCGCAATTCGAGTCATTCGTCCTCCAGATAGTGGGGATTAGCAACCTCAAGTTTGGCTCGCACAAGGTCGCAAACCAGTGCTATTCCTTCGTGGCCAATGCTCTTGGGATCACCAGCTCTAATACGTGCACTTAATTGGGTAACCAATTCAGACGGTGAGCCTTTCTCGTCAAGCAAATTCCCGAGGCGGGCAATTATTGGGGAATCGATGCTTTCCCCGAGAACGAGTTCGCGTTCGACGATTCCTAGAGCATTCATGGCTACTCGAGCGTGAAAGGCTAAGCGTTCATTTTCTGATGAGCGCACATCCCGCTCAATAAATTCCCGCACCGCCTCCAGCAGCTCGGCCGCCCGAGGACGGTCATGGATTGATCCATTATCAGTAGCGACTGGGGTAGTGGTTTTCGTGTCGGCGACTTGCTCAGGATAGATAGTTCGTAGCAAGTCCCATTCCGTTTCCGCTATTCGCCGACCGAGAGTGGCAAGTTCGACTGATCGAACTCGGCCGCTTAAGTGGGTAAACGCTTGCATTTCGCAGATTACTCCCCACTTTAAAGTGCCGAGGACTTCCCAAAAAAACAACCGTTGCTCATCAATTGCTTCACCACCGGCATCAAAGTAAGCATCCAGCATTTCTTTACGGCTTCCGAACCCACCTACCGGCTTATCGTTGACGCCAAATCTCCACGAACGCACGCAACACCAACCCAAGTCTTCGGCTGGGTCGCCTAAGTGGCTGAGCTCCCAATCAAGTACCGCCCGTAATCCTTCCGGACCGACGATGAGGTTGCCGTTACGAAAATCACCGTGTACCAGTTTTGGTTCAACCGTCTCGGGAATATTATTTTCTAGCCATTGCAACCCCAACTCAAAAGCGGGGTGAGGTTCTCCCAGCGCATCAATTAAATCGCGATGTTGTTTTATTTGCTCTTGGGGACCGAGAACTAACAAGGCGGGTAAATCGGTTACATCAATTTGGTGGATAAGAGCTGCTTGAGTGCCGCACTGCTGGGCTAAAACTAAGCGCGCGTCCTCAAATTCGTCATCTCGCAATATTTTTCTCGGAATTGTCTCACCGGCAATCATGTTCATTACGAACCCCTCGCCAAGATTGGCTTCGGGCGGCAAAACAAATTTCACCTCGGGTACTAAAACCCCACCGGCTTCCACCACTTTGAGTAATTCATACTCAGTAGCACGATCGGTACTACCTGGATTGCTGCCGTGATCTCGCCGCAAAACTAAATCATGCTTTGCCTCATCTGTACTAGCAGTAAAAGCCCAAGTCTCTCTTGAAGCACCCCCCGAAAGTCGCCGCAAGTTTTCAATCGTTGTCGAGCTATCAAAATAACTATCGAGAAGGGGTCTAATTGAATCATCGGTGATTTTTATGCTCATAGGCGTCCTAGTGTTAGGTTTTAGTAGGTATTCTTAGAAAGATAGTGCAAAACGAAAGAGAGGCCGCAATGAAAAGTAACTCAGTGTGGTTGCGAGTTATTTCGGGAGCCACCATTTTGTTGGTCATTGCGGGTATCTTGTCGGGTATCGGGTTGTCCGTGGTTGGCGTTTATCTAGCCAGTGAATCGGGAAAATCGTCTAATCAGACAACAATCGATTTTGGAACCCTGACGGGTTCTGGCACCGAAAAAATCAATGATTACCGTGTGGTTATCCAGATAAAGCCTGATGGCGATCTCGCGATTAGCGAAAGTATTAATTACGACTTCGGCACTCAAAGCCGGCACGGCATCTACCGAGATATTCCGGTTCGGTTTAATTATCCTAAGAAAGAAGATACTGATCGGGTTTACCCTCTCGAGGTTAAATCAGTGACAGCATCTAACGGCGCATCGGCACAGTACGAAACTAGCGACTTCTCCCGAAACGGGATCGGCTATGAACGTATCAAGATTGGTGACCCCGATCGCACCATAACGGGGGCCCATACTTACGACATCAAGTATCGAGTTCAAGGTGCACTCAACGGATTTCCTAACCAAGACGAGTTGTACTGGAATGCCATTGGCACTGAATGGTTGGCCCCTATAACTAATGCCTCAGTCCAAGTTATTGCTCCGGCTTCGGTATTAGCCGCGGCGTGTTATCAGGGTTCGTACGGGTCGGACACGCCTTGCACTACCGCAACCTTCTCAGGGAACAACGCCGACTTCTCCATCGACGCAGCCGATACTTCGCTAATTGAATTGGCGCAACAATTTCCTGACTCTCAAATTTTGCAAGACTTCGCGGCCCAGCCTGACCTATTTCCTGGATCGGGGCTTACTGTGGCCATCGCTTTCCCCCAAGGGGTTGTCCCTAACCCCAAGCCCATACTCTCGATGCGGCAAACTCTCGCGCGAGCATTTTCCTTCACTCCGCTTACGCTGATACTCGCTCTAGCTCTACTCATCAGCGGGCTAGTCGTTTTATTTTTTGTCAGTTTGCGCGGGCGAGATCGGCGTTACCAAGGCGGCTCGGTTGATCACGCTTTTGGTAGTGCGGACGGTGACGAAGAAATGGTTCCCGTGGTTGGTGCCGTCAGCGAAACCCCCGTCGAGTTTGCTCCCCCCAACGACTTGCGACCCGGCCAAGTCGGAACTTTGATCGACTTTAAGGCTCAACCCCTTGATGTAACGGCTTCGGTTATTGACCTTGCGGTAAGAAAATACTTGGTCATAGAAGAATTAGAAGAAGACGGAATATCTCGTGGCTCCGATTGGAAATTCATCAAACAAAACAAAGCGACTGAGGATCTAAAGCCCTACGAGGTAGCACTGTTAGACGGTATTTTTGAATCCGGTGATGAAGTTTTGTTGTCGAGCCTCAAGATGAAGTTAGTTAGCCACTTAGCAAAAGTCTGTAATGCTCTTGCCGCTGACGCCAAAAAGGAGGGCTGGTTCGTAGGTGATCCTTCTGCGCAGCGATTTAGAGTTGGCTTAGCCGGTTTCGGCTTATTTGCTGCCGGGGTAGCAATCACAATTGTTTTAGGAATCTTTACTCATTTGGCATTATTAGGAATCCCGATAATCATTCTTGGGATATTCACTGTCGTCGTTGCGCGCTTTGCCCCGGCGCGCACGGCTAAGGGTTACGCATTGCTAAGGCGAGTTGATGGATTTCGTCGGTTTATTGAAGAGTCAGAAAAAGATCGAGCCCGTTTCGCCGAAAAACAAAACTTATTTTCTGAGTATCTTCCTTACGCAATTGTTTTTGGGGTAACTGATAAGTGGGCTCGTACTTTTTCCGGGCTAACCAACACAGAAACCAACGACTTGTACTGGTATCAATCAAGTACTCCGTTTCATTACTTAACTTTTGCCCACACCGTCAACGGTTTCACCACTTCAACTTTGGGAGTCATTGTTTCCACTCCACCATCAGCCTCGGGCTCGAGCGGCTTTTCGGGAGGGTCGTCGGGCGGTGGCGGTGGCGGAGGCGGCGGTGGGTCGTGGTGATCTAACCGGCAATACCTACCGGAACGCCATCGATAATTTGATCAAGGTATTCCGAAAGCCCTGACCCAACTCGTCCGTCGGAGCGCCACTCAGTCATTCCCTCTGAAATTCTGGTAACCAGTTGTTCGCCGTCGGGCGAAGTTCTCCGATTGCGCAGTGGTATTAGCGATTTAACCGTTCCTTCAATTTCGTGCCTACCGTTCGTCGAGCGAGCCGACGCGTGAATTTTTTGATGATAATGGTCGCCATCTGTCCATTCGGTTTCAATTTTTATATCGGTTAAAACTTCGTAGGCTCCATCGGCAAACCAGACCCCAAAAATCTTGCGCCCTCCGTCTCGACTAGCGGTAATTGATAAAACGAAACCCGCATCATCGTCAAAGTTTCCGGTAAGCCAGCGATACCAAAACGGAGACTGCCAAAATCGTGGCCCCCAAGAGTGGTCGCGTAGTCCCACTCCGTCGACTATCCATTCCTCGTCACCCACTCGAATCGTGCCTTTGCCACCAACGTGTTGTTCGTAGTGACCACGAGCGAAACCTTGCTCAGCTTTTTCGGTAATGGGAGTTCCGTCTTCGTTGACTGGTTCCCCACCTAGCATGGGTGACAATCCGCGGTAATCAAGTTCAACCGAACAATCAACCCACGGATTTTGAGTGAAAGCCGTTCGGGGGTCGGCCATTTCGAGCGGGCGCTCTAAAACGCAAATTTTGCCGTGGTACGAAGTCTTCAGAGCCTGAAAGGGTTCGATAACTTCAAAGTTCATGCCTCCGGCCGAAAAAGCATCGTTATTAGCAATCTCGGGTCGATGGTAAGTAAAAGCCACTCGACCATCAGGGAGATAAAGACAAGTCGTCATCTCGGCGTAGCCCTCGTTCGCCCGATTGCCGAGGCGCAGAAACCCTCCTAGATTTTCTTTGTGGTCATAGAAATTGAAGTACATGCTTTCGTTGAAGTTGGTCGCTTCTTCGAGCGGATGCATGTATTCGTCACTAGGTTCGAGGCGCAGGCGCATATCCATGACTTTAGCCACGAACTAAGCCGCTGAAGGTCTAGGTTCGTGCTCGGGCTCTCGACCAGCCACAATGGCGAGGGCGAAAATAAATACCAACAAAGGAGATAGTGATGGCGGGACCGCTTGCGGGAGTGAAAGTGCTCGAATTGGCTGGCATCGGGCCAGGTCCGTTTGCTGCGATGCTACTGGCCGACCTTGGGGCCGACGTAGTGCGGGTTCATCGTTCTCAGTCGGTAGAAAATGGAGTCGATCCCGGTGGGGTTCCGATAATGGATCGCAATCGTCGCTCTATCGGAATTGATTTGAAAAATCCTGATGGGGTAGAGACACTTCTGCGGCTAGTCGAATCCGCCGATGCACTCATCGAAGGTTTTCGTCCCGGAGTAACCGAGCGGCTTGGAATTGGACCCGATGTTTGTTTAGCCCGCAACGAGCGTTTGGTTTATGGTCGCATGACTGGCTGGGGTCAAGAAGGTCCTCTCGCTCAAGCTGCCGGCCACGACATCAACTACATCGCCCTTGCGGGAGCATTAGCCCACTTTGGTCGCGCGGGCGAAAAGCCCACTCCGCCAATCAATCTTGTCGGTGATTTCGGTGGCGGGGGAATGTTCTTGGCTTTTGGAGTGGTGTGCGCGATTCTCGAAGCGCGCGGGTCTGGGTCTGGCCAAGTCGTTGATGCCGCCATGGTCGATGGCGCGGCCACACTCATGTCTTTCGTCTGGGGGATGCGGGCTTACGGCGTATTCAACGAAGAACGCGGAACCAATCTTCTCGACAGCGGGGCACCGCATTACGACACTTACGAGACATCTGACGGCCAATTTATAGCTCTTGGTGCACTTGAGGCTCAGTTTTATGAAGAGTTTTTAGAAAAAACTGGACTGGTGTCCGAAAACCTTCCTCCCGTAACTGACAAATCGTCTTGGCCCGAGTTGAAGATTCGGTTTACCGAATTATTTAAATCGAAAACCCGATCCGAATGGTGCTCACTGCTTGAAGGCAGCGACGCCTGCTTTGCTCCAGTGCTACCAATGAGCGAGGCCGCGGTTCATCCTCATATCGTCGATCGGAAAACCATCGTTGAGTTTGAAGGATTATTGCAACCCGCCCCCGCACCGCGGTTCTCTCGCACTCCGGGCGAAATTCGCTCCGGCGTTGCTATTCCCGGCCAACATACCGACGAAGTTTTACTGGAATGGGGGATCAGTGCAGAAGAAGTGAAAGACTTACACGCCCGAGGAGCGGTGCGTAGAAGCGCCTAGACCCAAAAATATTTCCGGCGCTATTTTTCTGAGCTCTAAAAGTTGTTCTTCAACAACCCTGTTGTCAGTTGCAGTAATTGTTACATGACCAACTTTTCTGTTCGGTCGTAGATCTTTCCCGTAATCGTGAAGATAAGTATCGGGTAATGAATTCAATGCTTCTGGGTTAGGCATTACTCCCAAACAGTTCACCATTACGCTCGCACCAATAGCCTCAGGAGAACCAAGAGGGTCGCCCAGGATGGCCCGCAAGTGGTTTTCGAATTGACTACATTGAGCTCCCTCAATAGTCCAGTGGCCCGAATTATGAACTCGCGGGGCGATTTCGTTTACTAAGAGCTGATCGTTACCTTCAAAAAGTTCAAGCGTGAGTACGCCTACGTAATTAAGTTCGTCAAGAATAGACCTAGCGTAGCCCTCGGCTATTTTTTGCTGATCTTGCATACCTTCCAATGATCCCATGAGATCAAGTGCGGGAGCTCTCGTTATACGCAAAATCCCATCAGCGTGGAGGTTTTCTACTAGAGGGTAATAAACGGTTTCTCCCGTTAACGATCTCACGGCTATGAGAGATAACTCGCGCGTAAACAAAACTAATTCTTCCAGAGTTAAAGGTGCGCCCGCGAAACCTTTAACCGCTACAGACAGTTCATCCAAACTATTAACTCTTGCTTGACCTTTGCCGTCGTATCCCCCAAATTGAGTTTTTAGTACTGCGGGAAAACCAACGCGGTTCAGCGCGGCTTCAATATCACCCTCGTTTTCTATAACCGCGAAGTTTGCTAGGGGAATATCTAAATCGCGCAGCAGTTGTTTCTCTTGCCCTCGGTCACGAGCTATTTTCAAGGCCCGTACACTGGGTCGAACGGGGGGAGTATTTTCTTGGGCCACTATGGCCCCCGGGTCGACTCCTTCCCACTCGTAGGTAAGTACCGTGGCCTCTTTTGCTAATCGCGCTACGGCGGCAAAGTCGTTGAGCTCTCCCACCAGCAACTCCCCGGCCGCTATCGCGGGAGCGACGGGAGAGGGGTCGAGAAATTTACAGGTAACGTTTATACGATTACCGGCAAAACCCAACATACGCCCAAGTTGGCCCCCACCGAGCACGGCGACCAAGCGTGAGGGGTCAAAAGTCGCAGGGTCGGTAGCCATGATCTTGGTTCTAGCGTAGAGCACAAGTATTGATCGTGGATTATGCCTCGCCGCCCAGTACGATGGGCCGTGCGACAGCGTGGTCGCCTTACGTTGAGCCGGCAAGCATAGAGTTTCCTGCTTGCCTCGATTGCTCCGAGGCGATGATTTCGCCTTGTGGCTGAGGAGATACTGCGGTGGCAAGTAATGACATTGGCAACCCTGAGTTCATAGCAAACGCTACTCACGAACTCTCATCTATTAGCGCGGCGCGGCGCCAACGAGAATTTGGTGCGTGTGGAATTGGTTTAGTTGCTGACGAATCAGGCCGAGCCAGTAGAGAAATTATCGAACTCGCGCTAACCGGACTTGGCTGCTTGCGTCACCGAGCGGCTTTGGCTGCTGATGGTCGCTCGGCCGACGGCGCAGGGATATTGGTGCCAATCCCGCGTGAATTTTTTGCTCGCATTGCTACCGAGATAACTGGAGTGAGCCCTAACCCCGAAGAAATCGGAGTGGCGTTTGGATTTTTCGATCGTCATGACTCTGATGCCCGAGCAGCCGCTCGAGCCGCGTTTGCTAAAGCTTGTGCTGCTGAAGGTATTAATTTATTAGGTTGGCGAACCGTTCCGACCGACGAATCAGAACTTGGCCAAGCCGCTCTCGATGAAGCACCGGCTTTTGCTCAAGCAATCTTTGTTGCGTCGGGCGATGAGGTTGAGGCAAGGGCATTTCGAGCCCGACTCCGAGCCGAAGCCGCTTGCCGAGACAGTGACGTCCGAGCGTATTTCGCTAGTTGCTCTTTTTCTTTGGTTACTTACAAAGCGCTAGTTATTAGTGATCGTTTAGCCGATTTTTACCCCGACCTCGCTGACCCTGATTTCATCGCCCAACACGCGGTATTTCATAGTCGTTTTTCTACCAACACTGCTCCCGCGTGGGAGCGAGCCCAGCCGTTTAGACATATTTGTCATAACGGTGAGATCAATACAATCGAAGGCAACGAGCGCCGCATGGTGGCTCGGGGCATTTTGGGCACCGAAGCCGCCGGTTTGGGTAGTGAAGAAGTATTCCGGCCCGTGCTTGATAAATACGATTCTGATTCGGGAAAACTCGATTCGGCAGTAGAGTTACTACTGCGCGGCGGGCGCGATATTCGTCATACGGTGTCAATGTTGATACCAGAAGCGTGGGAAACTCGTCGTGATCTCGACCCTGATGTTCGCGACTACTTCACTTATCACGCCGCGTTAACCGAACCGTGGGATGGACCGGCAGGTTTGATTTTCACTGACGGCAAGCGAGTCGGCGCTTCTCTCGACCGTAACGGACTGCGTCCTTTGCGTTGGCAGCGAAGTTCCGACGGAATCGTGGTTTGTTGCTCTGAGGCGGGAGCAGTGCCACTAGAAAATCGTGGCCTAATCAAGCGCGGTCGCCTTGGTCCGGGGGAGATGTTGTGTGTCGATCCCACCTCTCTAGATTCAGTTTGGCAAGACGATCTAATTATCAAGACCAAACTGGCTTCGGCGGCACCCTACGGCGATTGGGTGCGCGACGGACTCATCTCCATCTCGTCGGGTCGAGCAATAGCGACGCTGCCGACGCCCGAAGAAATTTTGGTGCACCAAGTGGCCTTTGGCTGCAATAAGGAAGAAATTTCGGTGGTGTTGGTTCCTATGGCCAACGACGCCAAAGAGCCGACATTCTCAATGGGTGACGACACTCCGTTTGCCGCTGTGGCCACTAAGGCCCGCCCGGTATTCGGATTTTTAAAGCAACGCTTTGCCCAAGTCAGCAATCCGCCTATCGATCATCTTCGGGAACGACTCGTGATGTCGTTGCGAACTTTTCTTGGGCCCCGAGCGCCATTACTTTCGTCTGGCCCCAGTGCCGCTCGACTACTCGATTTGCGTACATTTTTCTTATTTCCTGATGCTCTGTCTAATCTGATCGATGAGGCCACTGCGGTATTTCCTAGTGTTTTACTTGACGCAACTTTCCCAGTTGCTTCAGGCGAAGCCGGATTAGAAACTGCGATTAATCAATTGGCCAAACAAGCTGTCAGCGCGGTGCAATCGGGGACGGGGATAATCGTCATCTCTGATGCCGCCATTAGCGTCGACCGGGCGCCAATTCCATCGCTATTAGCGCTGGGTGCAATTCATCACGGACTGGTAGCTAAAGGCACTCGAGATCGGGTGTCACTTATTAGCGACAGTGGTGACGCGCGCGACACTCACTCAATTGCCAGTCTTCTTTCCTACGGCGCTGACGCGATTTCGCCCCGAGTTGCCCTTTTGACCATTGCTTCCATTGCGGACGAGGGGCGGCTGGGGGAAACTCACGCCGCCGATGCCCAAGCAAAATTCCAAGCCGCCATTGAAGATGGAGTTCTTAAAATCTTGGCCAAAATGGGAATTTGTACGGTTGACGGATATCGAGGTGCGCAGATATTCGAAGCCCTTGGTCTTGATCAAACGGTCATTGATACTTGCTTGCGGGGCACCACCACCACGGTTGGGGGTATTGGATTTTCAGCTATCGCAACTGACGTCTTAGACCGGCATCGAGTGGCTTTTGGCGACGATCCCGAACTAATCGAACCCGGAATAATCCGTTTTCGTAAACGCGACGGCGAATACCACGAAAATAACCCTGAGCTAATAGCGGTGTTGCACGCGGCGGTTGGACTCGATCGCGATGATTCTGACGACGCGGAAAACACAACCTCCAAACCGGTGGTTAAAAAATCTCGACGCAAACTTGGGGACCGGTTCTCTTCCACTCCGGTGGCACCCACCGACGAACAAGGGAAAGTAATTTTCTTCGAAGGAATTGGGGCTGAAGCACTAAGCGATCCTGACCCAGTAGATATTCGGGCCGCGCACTTGCTCAACCAAGCGATCAATTCGGGTCGATCCGAATTCTATGAACGGTTTCGTGAATTAGTTCAATCGCGCCCAGTCAGCGAACTTCACGATTTACTTGACTTCGTTCCTCGCGGTAGCTCTATTTCTATCGATGAAGTTGAACCAGTCGAAGAGATTACTCGTCGTTTTTCTACTGGAGCAATGTCCCACGGTGCGCTTGCCGCCGAAGCGCACGAAACTTTGGCGATTGCCATGAACATGATCGGCGGTAAGAGCAACTGCGGGGAAGGCGGAGAAGACCAAGCCCGCTTTCGTACTCGTGGGTTGGCGCGCGACCGTAACTCTCGTATTAAACAAATTGCGTCTGGCCGCTTTGGTGTTACTCCGGAGTACTGCGCCTACGCCGATGAGCTCAACATCAAAATGGCCCAAGGGTCTAAACCGGGTGAGGGCGGTCAGTTGCCGGGCCACAAAGTGAGTGCCGAAATTGCTCGCTTGCGGTTCACCCAGCCCGGCGTCGGTCTCATTTCGCCACCCCCGCACCACGACATCTACTCCATCGAAGATCTTGCCCAATTGATCTACGACCTTAAACAAGTCAACCCGTTAGCCGATGTATCAGTGAAACTGGTGGCGGAAGACAACGTAGGGGTAATCGCGGCCGGAGTAGTCAAGGCGTTAGCCGAAGTCGTCCAGATTTCGGGTGCTAACGGAGGTACGGGGGCGTCGCCTTTGTCGTCGATTAAAAACGCGGGCTTACCGTGGGAGTTAGGCCTCGCCGATGCTCAGCGAGTATTGATCGAAAATAATCTTCGTGATCGAGTGCGCTTGCGAGTTGATGGTGGTTTCAAGACGGGTAGAGATGTACTGATAGCGGCAATGTTTGGCGCGGATGAGTACTCGTTCGGCACCGCAGTTATGTTGGCCGAAGGTTGCATCATGGTACGGGCGTGTCATCGCGACACCTGTCCGACCGGTATCGCCACCCAACGCCCCGGGCTGAGGGCCAAGTTTGCTGGCACTCCCGAAGGAGTGGCCACTTACATGCTTTATATCGCCGAAGAAGTTAGAGGTTTATTGGCCGAGCTAGGGTTTCGCAGTCTTGATGAGGCTATTGGGCAAGTTGAAAACTTAACCCAGCGAACAATCGGTGACCCGCGGGCCGACGCACTAGACCTAAGCCCACTAATTACCCCACCACTAGACCTAACAGCTAGTCGTAAATTCGTAGCGTGCGTTCCTTTGCAGCGACCCCGTTCCGAACTAGACGCACAATTGCTCGAAGACGCCTACGCCACTATTTGGACGGGCGGCACTATCGAACTTGCTTATCCGATCGTTAACTCCGATCGCACAGTGGGGGCGTCGTTGGGGGGCGCAATCGGTCTGGAGTTTGGTTTGGGCACCCCCCGAGGTTCGGTTGTCGCTCGCTTTACGGGGTCTTCGGGGCAAAGTTTTGGTGCGTTTATAACTAAAGGAATAACCCTCGAACTCATTGGTGAAGCACAAGATTATGTTGGCAAAGGGATGAGTGGGGGACTCATTATCGTGCGCCCCTGCGATAACGACGCGGGTGATCCGGTCTTGGTGGGCAACACCGTTCTCTACGGAGCGACTGGAGGCCAAATCTTTGTTGCCGGGCGCGCGGGTGAACGCTTTTGCGTTCGCAATAGTGGAGCGTCGGCGGTTATTGAGGGGGTTGGTGATCACGCGTGCGAATATATGACGGGGGGAACGGTCGTCATCTTGGGGGACTTTGGTTACAACGTTGGCGCGGGAATGACCGGTGGGCAAGCGTTCGTTTACGATCCTTACAACTTGTTGGCGGCCCGACTCAACCGGCAACTAGTTGACGCTCGGGTAATTGATGATGCTCAAGCGGCCGAACTGGAGTTTCTAGTTGAGGAACACCGTCGCCTCACTGGGTCGGTATTAGCCGATGCTCTATTAAACGACTGGGCGCACGCGTTGCGCTCTTTTTGGCGAGTTGCTCCTGTAACCGAAGTTGCTCGTATTGAGCGAGCCAACGAAGGCGTTCTCGATACTGCTCGCTAGTGACTTGTCACCTAAGTGCCGAGGCGTAACACCGGAAGATTTTCCAACCCAAAAATTTCCCCGACGATTGAGTTCAAAAACGCCTTCCGACTTTTTTCGTAGGTCGTGGCCGCTTTGTTATAGCGGTCAACCCGATTATTGGGGAGAACTTGGCTATCGAAAGCCCCAAACCCCGCTATTACCGCCGAGTCGGCACTCAATTTGGGGTTAGCGGCCACATTGGCTCGGGCCCGCCGAGCGAGCGCTTCGAGCTTGTTGGCGAGTCGGGCTTCTGCGCCCGCGTTTTCGTTAGTGGCTGGACGCAGCATCAAGTTGTCCCAGATTTTAAGTTTGGCCGATAATTCTCTAGTGACGGTCCGCTCCGGTCCGCCTATTGCCGCTAAAGCAGAGTTCGTAGTGGCTAAGTCGTCGTAGCGAGCATTCAGTGCTTGCCGCAGTGGAATCCATTCGACGTTAGCGGCTTTCAATTTATCGTCGAGGCCTGGCCGCACAACTAAAAACGCCAGCCCCGCACCGGCTACGAGTAGCCCGACTAGAAGAAAAATCATTACCGTGAGTCCGCGTTTTCGCCCCATAGTTGTCACGACCTTACCGTCGAAATAGTCACAAAACGGTGCAACGACTCTTTTTATTAGTTTTGGTGGTCGGCGGAGCATCTTTTTCCGGCTGGTGGCTCGGAGAGCAGTCCTCAACCTCGACCCAAAAGTGGCGGGTGACCGCGGTGATTGACGGTGACACGATTGAGGTTGTACGTAGATCGCAGAACGACATCGTTCGGCTCTTAGGGGTCGATACCCCCGAAACTCATCACCCGACAAAACCGGTTGGATGTTTTGGTCCTGAGGCTTCAGCTTTTTCTACTCACTATTTATTAGGTCAATTAGTGGATCTGGAAGATGACGTTGAGCATCGCGATATCTATGGACGCCGTCTGGCTTACGTGTTTCTCGGGGGGAGGTTGTTCAATGACGTTTTGCTCCGTCACGGCTTGGCTCGGTTATTGGTGATTGCTCCTAATCGGGCCCACGGACGAGATTTTTTAGACTCCGAATTACTCGCTCGCCACCAAAAACGCGGATTGTGGGCAAAGTGCGGTGACGAGTAGCCCGAGCACCAACCTAAGGGGCTGAGTGTTGCCCGATTATTTCTAAGAGTTCATCGCCATAATTTTCTACTCGGGTGGGCCCTATCCCAGAGATATCTAGTAAGTCGGCAGAAGTTTTTGGTTGGTATTGGGCTAGAGCGTGCAAAGTGGTGTCAGGAAACACTACGTACGCTGGAATAGCTGCCGCCCGAGCTCTATTTTTCCGCCATTCACTTAGGGCATTAACCAACTCAGAGTTCAGCGAAGCAGTGGGTCCACCTAAATGAGCGCGCGACTGAGCGGGCCCAGATTTTTTTACTCCATTTTTTTGGTCCGGTATCTTCGCCGCTTCGTTTTTTGACCGCCTAACTTGGGTTATCGGATCTAGCCACACGCTGGGAAAGCGTTTGGCACTACGCGATCCGAGACTGCGTTGGCTAGCCCAAGAAAAGTGAAGATTGTTTTCGGCCCTCGTTAGGGCCACGTAGAGGAGTCGACGTTCTTCCTCCCGTTCTTGTTCACTCTTAGCGTGGCTAATTGGCACTAGACCTTTTTCCAGCCCCGTAACGAAAACTGTGGTGAATTCGAGCCCCTTGGCCCGATGAAAGGTAAGTAACTCAACCGCATCATCACCGGTTATAGGCGCTTCGTTGGCCAATGTGGTCGCGAGCCACACTTTGAACCCCACGACCGAACCCGTGCGCCGACTGGGGTCAGTGGCCGCTAAGTATTCGTGCCCCAGACGGACAATTTCAGTTGCGTGTTCATTGATAGTGGTTTGCCCCCCAGGGTCGATCGTCTTGTCATCGCCGTCATCGTCATCGTCATCGTTGTCGTCATCGTCGCTCAAGTCGGCGAGAAGGGTAGAAAAATCTGTACCGGGAGCTCGCTCGCTCGCTTGCTCAAGTCGTTCAAGTACGGCTTTCACTTCTGCCCGTTCAAGAAAACGTGTCTCGCCCCGTAGCCGAACGGGTATCCCTTGCTTGGCGAAAGCAGCCTCAAACGTCGCGGATTGTGAGTTGATTCGGTAGAGCACCGCGAAACTCGACCAGCCGTTAGTGGGGGTTAGTTGCGCCCTAATTTGGCGAGCAATGCCTTGTGCTTCTTTAACTTCGTTTTCGTATTCAGTAATAGTGGGCCACGGTCCATCGGGGCGTGAGGCTAAACGGGGCGGTCGGGGTGACGAACCAGTTTGATAACTATCATTCAGCAACGCTTCACCGGTGGCCACAATCTGAGGTGAAGATCGATAGTTGTGGTCAAGCCGGAGTACTTCTGCTCCAGGGAATTGACGAGTGAATTCAGTTAAGCCCTTAGGGTCGGCACCGGCAAATGAGAATATGGCTTGATCGACATCGCCTACTACGGTCAACCCACTGCGTTCACCCAACCAACCCCGTACAACTCGCAACTGGGCCGCACTTACATCTTGAAATTCATCAACGTATAAATGCCTAAAGCGCCAGCGTTGTTCACTAGCGAACTCTTTATCGCCTTCGAGTGCGTCGCCTAGCCACCAGAGAAGATCTTCAAAGTCGACAAGTTTTTTAGTCCGTTTTACTTTTTCGTATTCTCCGTAAATCTCTTCGATTTTATCAGGGGGTAACTGAGTATCGCGCCCTAAGCGGATAGCTTCTTTGGAGAAGTCAGTCGGTTTTATCAGTCGCGCTTTAGCCCACTCGATATCACTCGCCACGCCACTGACTTGCACAAACTCTTCGACTCGTCCACCCACTTCTTGGTCACTGGTCAGATGGGGAAGAACCAAAGGGAAAAGTAAACGGGCCTTGCGCTCTAACAACTGCGGGAAAGAACGGCGGTTATTTCCCGCTCGTCGTTGTAGTTGGGCCAAGGCAATCGCGTGAAGAGTTCCCGCCGTGACCCCTTCGTTGCGTGAACTTACGCCGAGTTGACGCAAACGAGAGGAGAGCTCGTGGGCTGCTCTTCGGGTGAAGGTAACCGCTAAAACTTTATCGGCTTCGTCCTGCTCCGTCGCCACTCGCCAAGCAATACGACGAGTAAGCACTCGAGTCTTGCCCGATCCCGGCCCCGCCTGAATCGCGAGCGGAGCGGCCTCGCTAGTCACCGCCGCCCGTTGCTTCGCGTCTAGCCCCTCTAGGAGTTCAGGGTATTGGGTTATGGCCATCATCTGACCGTACTTACTGGGTGCGACATCCGCTCGGATCGGCCGCTAGGAGGTCTACCGAGCATCGGCCTAGCCTGAGCGGGTGGCGCATAACTATCGGTGGCGCAACTGGGGTCGTAACCAGTCCTGTCGCCCTCAGGTCTACGAATCGGCTCGTTCCGAGACCGAGGTAATTGCCGCCGTTAACCGAGCTCGAGGGCGCGGACAAAAAATAAAAGTTGTGGGGAGTGGCCATTCGTTCAGCGCGGTGGCGTGCACCGACCACCACATGCTCAGTATCGCCGGCCTCGATCGGGTTGTAGCGGCCGACGCAAGCGGAGAGTTAACGGGCGAACCCACTATTAGCGTCGAGGCGGGCATCACTATTGCTCAACTCAACCAAGAACTCGCAAGCCGAGGTTTGGCTCTCGCTAATCTCGGTGACATTGCTTACCAGAGTATCTCTGGCGCAATTTCAACCGGCACGCACGGCACCGGGGCTAATTTTGGCGGGCTATCTACTTTTGTGCGTTCTATGGAAATGGTTACCGCTAACGGCGAATTAGTGCGTTGCTCTCCAGTAGAAGAGCCCGAACTGTTCCACTGCGCTCGCGTGGGTTTAGGGTCGCTGGGAATCATTACTCAACTCACCTTGGCGGTAACTCCGGCATTTAATTTGGCCCACAAAGAGCGCCGAGGTGAGTTTCATGAAGTAGTGCAAAATCTTAACCAAACAATTAGCGAGAACGAACATTTTGAGTTTTATTGGTTACCTCACACCGAAGCGTGTTCGTTGCTTATGAATAATCGCACCGAAGATCCCGTACTCCCTCGCAGTGCTTATCGTCAATGGCGTAACGAAGTGTTTTACCCTAACTATTTTTTTGGCGCTTTAGTAACCGCAGGTAAATTAGTTCCGCCACTAGTTCCTGATATTGCTCGTCTAGTAGCCAGCACGGTAGGCAGCGGTCGTCGAGTAGATCGCAGCGATCAGATTTTTATTAGCACTCGGCTGTTGCGTTTCGTCGAGATGGAATACGCGATTCCCCAAGAAAATGTGAGTGAGGCACTATTGGCTATTCGAGACTTCATTGACGACGAAGGGCTGCGTGTGAGTTTCCCGATCGAAGTGCGCTTTGTTGCGAGTGACGACATCCCTTTGAGCATGGCCTCGGGTCGAGCCTCCGGATTCATCGCCGTGCATATGGCCCGGGGGACACAATTCGATCGCTACTTCCACGGCGTAGAAGCGATAATGAACAAGTTTTCTGGCCGACCCCACTGGGGCAAGATGCATTACCAAACCGCCACCGCACTAGCTCCTCGCTACCCCCAATGGGAGCGCTTTCGTGCCCTGCGCCACCAAATGGATCCCGAAAGATATTTTTCTAACGATTATCTTGACCGAGTCCTCGGGGAACAGTAAATTCAGCCGGTGGCTTACCCCAAGAAACTCATCAACCCGAACGAAGAAGTCGTCCTCGATCTCCGACCCCACTGGTGGTTTTTCTATAAGCATATTTTTTCTGGACTTGTCCTCATTGGCTTACTAGTTCTCACCATGGTTTTGAGCGGAACACCAAAGAAAATCTTGGCGTGGGTAGTGCTGATTCTGGCAATTGTTTGGGCGATTTGGCTGTTGATCAAGTTTATTTCTTGGTCGCGTACCTATTTTGTTGTTACTAGCAAACGAGTTATTTATCGCACCGGAGTGCTATCTCGTCACGGGGTCGAGATCCCTATGGACCGAATCACCAACCTCAACTTCCACCAGCGGATCTTTGAGCGCGTCATCGGCGCGGGAACCCTTGATGTGCAATCAGCCGGTGAAGAAGGAACGACGATGTTCGAAAATGTTCGTCATCCCGACGGAGTCCAGCAAGAGATATATAGCCAAATGGAGGGCAATACCCAGAGCGGATCGGCTGGCCAAGCGTCCGCAATCGGCAAAGCCGTAGCCGAAGCGATGGGCAGTCAATCTTCCGCCGGTCAAGACGTCGCGACCCAGATTGAGCGATTGGCTGAACTGCGCGACAAGGGTCACATCACTGCGGCGGAGTACGAGGCTAAGAAAGCCGAGCTTCTCGCCAAGATGTAACTCGGGCGTTCTAGCCGGCTAACTCCGGTTGCTCGCGCTTTGAGCGATTCTTACTGCGCCGGGGGGAACGCTTAAGTCAGCACCAATTTCCTCTCCGGTCCACACTTCTTGAGCACCCACAAAATCAGGCGCAGGTTTTACTAGTCGCAGTGAGTCTCCCCAGTTAAACCACGCCACTATCAAACGATTATCGCGAGTAGTGGTCCATGTTTCGGCTAGGCCATCACCTTGCGAGTAAACGTGTTCGCTCACTTCGGGTTTATCCGCCCGAGCAAAAATATCAATCGGTCGGTAAGGCGCTCCAGTTTTCATCTCCGAAGGTGACGAACGGACCAGCAAGTCAAGGAAGCGATCATTTTCTATCACTGCGCGTTCTGTTTTAGTAAGGGCGCATAAGTCGTCGGCTAATAAAAATGGCCCACCCACTAATGCCGCCATCGTGGCCATAATGCGCGCGGTCTCGGTATCGTAAGCCGCAAGATTAGTGGGATCACTCCAAGTCATCACTACTTCGGGATCGGCTTCATACCAGCGAGAATGTTGCGCCCACCGTGCCGCGGCGTTACGCGCTTGCGCCCTAACCCC
>SHUY01000013.1 GCA_009694435.1 Acidimicrobiia bacterium
GCGATGGCTTCCGCCCGTTCAAGGCGCCGCAGAGCCGGATAGAGCGAACCGTACGAAACTCCCCATAGAGCACCTAGGGTTTCACCTAAACGCTTTTTGATCTCGTATCCGTGCAGGGGCTGCTCTTTTAGGAGGCCAAGCACTGCTAATTCGATCATGGGGCTCCGAACGGGGTCAGTTAAGTGTTAAACGATGTATCGCTTCGATACATCAAAGCATACTATAGGCCGAGGGTCAAGGCGGGGCAATCGCGCCAACACCTAGACCAGTCTGAGGCCTAGGCTCACTTTTATGCGTCATCACGTTGACTTCACCTTGGCTCGCCGAGCCGTTTTGCGCGATTTGCGCTCTGGGCGCCGGGCTCGCATTGACGTTTGTGATGCCCACGCGGAGTTGTTGCGGGCGGGACGCAATCTAGGCACTCCGGGGGCGGGCGATTGCCCCGTTTGCGCCGAAGATAAATTGCGGGTGGTTTCGTATGTCTACGGCGATCAGTTGCGGCGGGCCAACGGCCGGTGCATCTCGAGTACGGCGGAACTCGAAAAACTCGAGGCTCGCCACTCCGAGTTTTGGCGGTATCTGGTCGAGGTTTGTGTCGGCTGCGGCTGGAATCACTTGCTGCGGCGAGAGCTGCACGGTCAGCGCTACGCCGGTTGAGCAGGAGCACTAGCATAATAGTTATCCGCTGGGAGCCGAATGTGCCCTAGACGGTGGGAGCCGAAGTGACCGACACAACGAATTCTAAATTCGTCCCCGAAGCCCAACCGCGACGCGTGGCTCAAGACGCGCCTCGGATTGTGGCCAGCAAGGGAACCCAAACCCCTCTAGTAATGGTTACGGCTTATGACGCTCCCAGCGCGCGCGCCGTTGACGCGGCCGGAGCGGACATGATCTTGGTGGGTGATTCAGTGGCCATGGTGGTGCTGGGTTACGAAAACACTCTGCACGTCACTACCGACGACATGGTCCATCACGTGGCCGCGGTCGCTCGAACTAAACCGTCGGCGCTCATAGTGGGAGACCTGCCGTGGTTGAGTTATCACGTTTCGATTGACGACACCGTTCGCAACGCGGCGGCACTCGTTCGGGCCGGTGCCGGAGCGGTAAAACTCGAAGGGGGGCGCAAGCGACTTCCCGCGGTAGAGGCGATTTTGGCGGCCGAGATTCCGGTTATGGGACACCTAGGCCTTACCCCGCAATCGGTGCACGCTTTGGGTGGTTACCGGGTGCAGGGGCGCGAACTTGAAGCGGCCCGAGCCATTGTTGACGACGCCATCGCTTTGGCCGACGCGGGCTGTTTTGCCGTCGTGCTCGAATGCGTTCCCGACGCAGTCGCGCGTCTGATCACCGACACTGTTGCTATTCCCACCATCGGCATTGGCGCGGGTCGCCACTGCGACGGCCAGGTGCTGGTGTTTCATGATCTTTTAGGTTTAGGGCAAGGTCCCGAGCCGAAGTTTGTGCGCCGCTACGCCGATCTAGGCGGCGCGGCCGTTAGCGCTCTGGCCCAGTTCGCCGATGATGTGAGGGCCGGGAGTTTCCCGTCCAGCAAAGAGACTTATCACGCCGCCGACTCGTTGCCCGACGAGTTGCGTTCGTTCGGCCCCGTGGGCGACGCCGAGGAGCCGGCCCCCGCTTGATTGTTCGCTCAACTTGGGTGGCAGTTGGGTTGTTGGCGTTGGTTCTGATCGGGGCTTGCTCGTCGAGTGAGTCGTCGAAAACGGAACGTTTAGCGCGTGCTCCTTTTAAAGGGCTAACGGAAAAAAATATTCGGGTCGGAACTACCGATCTACTCGTTGTAGTCGACGACACTGAATCGGAACGAAGCCAAGGATTGCGGGGGCGCCGCAACTTGGGCGGTTACGACGGAATGCTTTTCGAGTATCCATCGTCCAGTACGCCCACCTTTACGATGTCGACGGTGGCGGTGGGTCTTGATGTTGGTTTTTACGATGCTCAAGGTAAACCAGTGGATCGTTTGGCGATGACTCCGTGTTCGGGTTCGGAGTTCGACTGCCCCGCTTATCGCTCTCGACGTCCGTTTCGTTATGCGCTGGAAACTCTGTCCGGCGATTTACCGCGAGGAGCGCTGCGCCTTAGGGGCTAACTGTCACAGCCAATGCCTAGGCTGGTCATCTCTTAACCGCTAAATCAGAAAGTTTGCGAATGGCCTTGACCACCCTTGTGCGGGTAGCCTCATTACTGCACAGATTTATCCCTGCTCTCGTCGATTCGGCGGGCGACTTTTATCGGTCGCTTTTCGATTGCGCCGAAAGCCCAACGACTGGTTACGACCGAAGCGCAACTTGCGCCCAAGTCGGGCGGGTCTGGTCCGAAGGAGGTGCGGTCAATGCGGCCGTACGAAGTAATGGTTATTTACGATGCCGACCTCGAAGAGCCGGCGGTACGCGAGGCTACGACCGCGGCCATCGATCTGCTCAAAGCGAACGGGGCCAACATCGGCCCAGTCGACTTTTGGGGCCGTCGCCGGTTTGCTTACCGGATGAAGCACCGCTGGGAGGGTTACTACGTCGTCCTGCACGCGATGGCCGAACCCGTGGCGATGGCCGAACTCAGCCGAATGCTCGGATTGGCCGACGAAGTACTGCGCCACAAAGTGTTGCGGATTCCTGAAGCGGTTTACGGCTCACTAGGCACCCCGGCCGAGAAATAAATCGAATAATCAGCAGAATAATAAGGAGAATTGATTATGGATAACACCGTCACTCTTGTAGGCAACGTAACTCGCGACCCCGAATTGCGCTACACCACCAACGGCGCGGCCAACGTAGGATTTGGCTTGGCCGTTAATCGCCGGTGGATGAACCGCGCGACTAATGAATGGCAAGAGCAAGTCTCCTTTTTTAATGTGGTCGCGTGGCGAGAAATGGCCGAAAATGTTGCCAACTCGCTGACCAAAGGTTCGCGCGTGGTGGTAACGGGTCGGCTCGAACAGCGTTCATGGGAGACCGAAAACGGAGAAAAGCGCAGCGTCATTGAGATCGCGGCCGACGAAATTGGTCCGAGTTTGCGTTGGGCGACCGCTGAGGTGACTCGCACTGAGCGGCGCGACGGCGACGGTGCCGGCCGTCCGGCCTCGGCTCCGACGGCTAACGAACCCGCCGCGACCCCCGCCGCCGGATACGACGACCTCGGCGAAGAACCGTTTTAAAACCAAGCTCAGTAAACCCAAGATTGGAGATATCCCACAACCATGGCTCGTGACCGCAATACCAACTCGTCTCGGCGTAAGACCGAGACAATGGACAGCAAGTTTAAAAAGAGGGTTTCGATCCTCGACCAAGAGTCGATTACTTATGTCGACTACAAAGACATCAATCTTTTGCGTCGCTTTATGTCGGAGCGAGCCAAAATCCGGGGTCAGAGCGTAACGGGCAACAGTGCCCAGCAGCAGCGCGAGATTGCTCGGGCAATTCGGGTCGCGCGCGAGATGGGGCTTTTGCCTTACGCGGTGCAGCAAATCACTCAACGCACCAAGAGTCGCCGGCCTGAACGCGAAGGAACTTTGCGTTTGCCCGATTCAACCCCGTTAGCGCGTACTGATCCCAATGTTGATCCGTACGCGGCTGAAGCTGCGGCCCACGCCGAAGCAGTCGCGGCTGAAGCGGTAGTCGAGGCGGTAGTCGAAGAAATTATCGAAGAGGCGATTATTGAAGCCGTCATTGAAGAAATAGCAGAAGAAATAGCAGAAGAAATAGTGGTCGAAGAAATAATTGAAGAGATAGTTGCTGAAGCGGTAGCCGAAGAGGAGTCGTCCTCATGAAAATTGTTCTGCGTGAAGATGTAGAGCACGTTGGCAACAAAGGCGACATCGTTACTGTTGCCGATGGCTACGCGCGTAATTATTTAGTCCCGCGGGGGCTAGCGATGAAAGCCACTCGCGGCGTCACGGTTCAAGCAGAAGCGATGCGCCGTAATCGCTCGGAGCGCAACGATCGCGATATGGCCGCGGCGGCTGAGCTTGCGGCTGAGCTCGGGGCGATGAAGATCGAGATCGCGGCTCGGGCGAGCGAAGGCGGCGCACTCTTCGGTTCGGTTACTGCGGCCGAAATCGCCAGTGCGGTCACGGCCATGATTGACGGTGAAATCGAGCGGCGCCAAGTTGAGTTGGCCAGCCCCATCAAGGTTTTGGGTCCGGCCGAGGTGGGGTTGCGGCTCCATCCTGAGGTTTTAATCCCGATCACTATTGAGGTTGTGGCCGGCTAAAGGCCGGCGGGGCTAAGAGCATCCCGCCTCGATAACTGTCATACCCCTTGGTCAGTATGTCTAGGTGCGCCCATTTTCTCCGCTAGTTATCCCCAGCCCTGGGGATTACTGGTGCGGTTATGCACAGGATTTCCACCGTTATTCCTCAGGTAAAACCCTAGTTATTGGTCTACCAATCCACAGGCTGGGCGTGCGTATATAGAGGTCATGCCGGTGAGCAAATCGCGCACCGGAGCAGATTCGTTGTTCTAAATCAGTAGGGGGAATAAAAAAATGGTTCAGGCGCTGCCGGTTGAAACGTCACGAGGATCGGGACGGGTACCACCGCACAACCTTGAAGCAGAAGAGTCGCTGTTAGGTGCCATGTTGTTGTCGCGGGACGCGATCAGCGTGGCGACCGAGACTCGAGTTGAAACTAGCGATTTTTACAAACCCGCGCACGCGCATATTTATGACGCAATACTCGCGCTTTACGCTCTGGGTGAACCGGTTGACCCGGTAACCGTCGCCGAAGAGTTGCGCCGCGTTGATCTAATCGATGCGCTCGGCGGACGCGCTACTTTACTACGTTTGCAAGCACAAACTCCCGCGTCGGCTAACGCGGTGCACTACGCCAAAATCGTCAACGAACTCGCGTTATTGCGCCGCTTAATCGCAGTCGCCGGTGACATTGCTGAAATGGGTTACACCGATACGGGCGAAGTTATCGAAACTCTTGACCGAGCTGAGTCATTGGTGTTTGAAGTTGCGCAACACCGCGTTACTGATTCTATGACCAATGTTCATGATGCTCTACAGATGACGCTTGACCAGCTTGAGTCTCTTTTTGGTTCCGACGGTGAAATTACTGGAGCGCGTACGGGCTATACCGAACTAGACAACATGCTTCTCGGTTTACAGCCGTCAAACCTCATCGTGGTTGCGGCTCGGCCGGGTGCGGGTAAAACTGCATTCGCATTAGGAGCCGCGGCCAGCGTAGCGATGACCGCTCGGCGACCAGTGATGTTTTTCTCTATGGAAATGGGCGTGCTCGAACTCACTAAGCGCTTGTTGGCCGCCGAGGCTCGGGTTGAGTTACGCCGATTGCAAACTGGAAACCTTCCTGCCGACGACTGGACTCGGTTGTCGCACGGCGTCGGTCGTCTCGGCGAGGCTCCACTTTTTATTGATGACAACCCGCACTGTACGGTTATGGAAATGCGGGCTAAAGCCCGGCGGGTCAAGGCCCGAAACGGTGATTTGGGGCTAATCGTGGTTGACTATCTCCAACTGATGACCCCCAGCACTTCGCGCCGGAGCGAAAACCGCCAGGTTGAAGTAGCAGAAATATCTCGAGGGCTAAAAATCTTGGCCCGCGAACTTGATTGTCCGGTTATGGCCTTGTCGCAGTTGAACCGCCAACTCGAATATCGCCAAGATAAACGCCCGATGCTGGCCGACCTTCGTGAGTCGGGTTCTTTGGAGCAAGACGCGGACGTCGTTATGTTCCTTTATCGTGACGATATGTATAACCCCAACTCAGAAGATCGAGGTATGGCGGAAGTCATTGTCTCTAAGCACCGTAACGGCCCCACGGGGGTGACCAAGCTTTCTTTCGCCAGCAACTTCACTCGTTTTGCTGATATGGCCAAGGATTAATCAGCGATCCGAGCAGTAGTGGCTTTACGGTTTATTATTTGCCAGTGGATTTCTACGGCGACGTACTTCTTCAGTTAGTCACTGCCTTGGGGGCAGCATTGTTTTTGGCCAATAGTTACGCGCTATTGCGTCGCCGTTTTGATCGGCGTCAAGGGGCCAAAACTTCCGTATCCCGCACTCGCCCCGGTAGTCCGGTGCGCAAAGAAGTTCTAGCTAGTCCGGGTCGTCTCAGCCAGGCACCAGTTGTGCGCACTACCGCGTATTTGCTCATTGGTCTGCTAGTAATGGTGTGGGGCATTGCCTCAATGACCTCATGACCGACTCAACCAACACGCCAAGTTCCAACTGGGCTCGTTACGCCCCGCGCTCGGTGGCCCCCTTGCTGCTCGACTTGTTCGGCATTGTTACTTTTATTTTGGTCGGCGCGGGCCAACACAGCATCAGCGAAGGCGCGGGCTGGTTTTTCATGGTGTTGTGGCCTCTAGCGACGGGTTGGTATTTAGTGGCCATAGCCACTCGGCTTTACGCCGCGACCGACCGCATGTGGACTCGGCTGGTGATTACTTGGGTGGCGGGCACTTTGGTGGCATCGGTTTTGCGGGGCAGTTTCACTGACCGCCCGATGTTCTCAATCTTTACCGTCATCTTTATGGCCTGGATGGTTTTAATTGCTTTCGGTTGGCGAGGCATCGCTCGTGTCCTAGCCTTGCGGAAACAGCGTCGACGCCGGACTAAAAAAAACTAGTCCACCAAGGAGAACTAAAAATGGCCTCTATTGACCCAACCGAGAAGCAACTTGCGGCTATCGCCAATTCTGATTCTGATGAGCCCATTGTGATGCTCAACTTAAATAAATATCGGGATAAGGCTGAGTATCTAGATCCCAAACTCGGCAACGAGTTGAGCGGACGCGACGCATATTTGCGTTACGGGATTGTGGCTATGCGCGCGCTGGGTGAAGTGGGGGCGCGCATCTTGTGGGCCACTGAGTCTGACGCAGTTGTTATCGGCGAAGAGTCAATGGGCTACGACGAAGTAGTGGCGGTGTGGTATCCCAACCGAGCCGCATTTCTAGATCTATTGGCTATTCCGTGGTATTTCGAAGCGCTCGTTCACCGTAACGCCGCGGTAGAAAAAGCGGCAGTTTTGGTGTGCACCGGCGACAAAACCCCCACGCTCACTTCTCCGTTTGACGCGTAGTTAGCCGCCCACGTTCGACGCTTTAGCGGCGGCAATAAAGTTTTTCGCTTCGGGTTTTAGCATGAAGCCGTCGCGCACAGCTTTATTGGCTGACTTAGTAAACGCCGCCACGTAAGCCTTGTGGCTGGGATAGAGCGCGGCGAGTTGCTCGTCGTCTAACGCCAAGGTTGAGCCGAAGAGTTGGCAAAAACTCGCGCCTGCGTTCCCGTCCCCTCGTAAAACTGCAGTCGGAGCATCGACTAACGGGGTGCGGATGCCACCTTGGGCGTTGCCGGTGGCGTCACGGGTAATGGCGGCCGGCGGTCCGGCCGTTACCTCAAGACGCGGCGCTCGCGGCGGAGCGGTTCCGTCGGCTACCCAGTTAGTCAGAGCGTGTAGCGCAGCGCTAACAACGGAAAAGTGAGGCCCGTAGTTGATCGGCTGGGTGCAGCCCAGCGGACCGCCGTCGGCGTTAGTCACATCGAGCAGCGCGGCTTCGGCTTTACCGTCTCCAGTATCAGAAAACCCAATCCCTCCGGTGTAAGCGTCGGCGTGGGATGTCCCCGCCACTTCCCACAGGCGGAAGTTCTTGGTGTCTTTTTGCCGAGCCGATAGATATTCAAGCCGGGGAAGAACGAGATCAGATTCAGTTTGTAGGGTCATGACCGGAACCCCTAGATCGTTGCGGATAAACGTAGGCGCCTCGGGAGTGATTACCGGCAGCGGAGCCTGCGAAAGATTGGCCGCTCCGTTGCTACGGCTGTGAACGAAGAACCCATCAAAAACTTTTTCTATGGGTTGGATACCGTCAATGTAAGTGACCATACGGAAAGCAGACTGGGATTCACCAATGGCGATTACTTTTTTCGCTTTTAGTCCACTAAGGGGATCAGTTTTTTTGGTCCCTTTTACTGCTCTTCCTACTTGAGTGAACATATCGTAGGAATAACTGTCACCCGGGTGCACTAGCGACGCGTAACGCTCGGGGTCGCCACCTTTAAGTCCGCCCGGCGCGGCCCCCGCGATCGTCATCGATCCACCTTGTACGCCTACTGATTGCGCCGAGACTCCCACCCACGCGCTGCCCGCTCTAATCAACTCGCGGTGCGCGAGTCCCCAGTCGGGCGCACTATCAAAACCCGCGGAAACATTTAGCCACTCAACAATTACCGTTCCATTAAAATCTTTGGCCGCCTGGGGTCGGTAAACCACAACGCGCGTTTTGTAGTCGGCGGTAGCGGTAGTGCCGGTAGCGGGAGTTACTTTCCACTTCCCGTTGCTCGCCAGTGGTGTAGCCGAGGTGTAAGCGGTGGCCGTTCCCGCTAAAAAGTATTCGTTGCCTTCATAACCCACATCGGCTAAATCAAAACTGCTGGTCAAGATGCGAGGCATCCCCGCCCCGCCGGTGACGGGGCCGGTAATAGTGGGGCTAGGAGCTTTGGCCGCACTAGCCGAACTCGCCCCGGCTAAAACAACTATTCCGACGATTAGAGCAGACGCGGTTCTCAACCAACACTTTTTCATTTTTCCCCCATTGATTGTATGAACTTAGCAAATAATGACGATTAGGCAAGGGCACTAAGGCCAGAGTAGCCGAGGTAAATGGCAAAACCTAGAGAAACCACGATCCCGATGCGCCGACGATGGGTGCGCAGATAGGTACTTAAGTGGTCGAGCAACACCGGACCTTTCTTTCCTGCCGCCAGCACAACCAGAATAGGAAAGTAAGCCACGAACTCTACGATTATCCCGACCACGGCCAGCAAGGTGGCTTTATCTTGAGTTGATAGTGAAGAAATCGCTACGCCGTGCACCGCCGGAATCAATAAGACAATAGTGGTGAAGTTAGTAGCCATCGCCGCGACCCCGAGTAATAGATATCTAAACGCGTGCAAGCGCGTGCTCGATTCATCGGGTGGGGCTTTAACTTCCGCATCGCTGGCGGGAGCCAGCATTGATCGCACTGCGTTGGCCAGCAGTACCACCGCGAGGACTATCTCTATCTACGCGTGGACCGCGTCTTGGCTACCGGAACTCGATGAAGTTTTTTGATTGGTGGACGACACAAAAATAATTATCAACGCGGTAACCATTGACGATGAGACCAACACCAGTAGCGCTCGGCGCAGAGGGAAGTTCTTGCTGGCCAGAGTGGCGACCTGAAGCAGCAGCAGCACGGGGCTAATCGCCGCCCCAATAACTAGGGGCAAGATTTGTCTAAAGGTTGAACCCACGGCCGAGAGCCTAGGCCTTACCGTTAGTTTTGGGGGGAAAATGGAGCGGGTGACGGGAATCGAACCCGCGTTCTCAGCTTGGGAAGCTGATGTTCTACCTCTGAACTACACCCGCCAAAACCCAGTGTTCTGGCTTTGCAGGCTAGCAAGACCGGCGACCGATAGGATCCGAAGCCGTGATCCTTTCTGATGTCACCATTCGTGAAGAAATCGCCGCGGGGCGCATCGTCATCGAACCTTTCGACGATCGTGACGTGCAGCCGTCGTCGGTCGATCTTCATATCGACAGATACTTTCGAGTGTTCCGTAACGACACCACACCGTTTATTGACCCCAAGTTGCCCCAAGAAGATCTCACTGAATTAGTGGAAGTGGTGGACGACAACGCTTTTATTCTTCACCCCGGAGAGTTTGTCCTGGGGTCCACCTTGGAGCGCGTGTGCTTGCCTGCAGATCTAGTCGCTCGGCTTGAAGGAAAAAGTTCGCTCGGGCGTTTAGGGCTGCTTATTCATTCCACTGCGGGTTTTGTTGATGCCGGCTGGGACGGGCACTTAACCCTCGAACTTTCCAATGTGGCCACTCTTCCGATTGCGCTTTACCCCGGAATGAAGATCGGGCAGATTTCATTTTTGCGCATGACCACGGCTTCACAAAATCCCTACGGCTCGGGCATTACTGGATCTAAGTACCAAGGTCAGCGCGGCCCTACCCCTTCGCGTTCGTATCTCAATTTTCGTGATTCATAAAAATAACACCCGATAAATATTTATCGCTGGAGGCATCATGGGCATTATCGATGAAGTTAGAGAAACGGCTGGCCCGATCGTTTCTTTAGGCGGCGGGTTTATGCTTGACGGTGCTACTACCGAACGGGGAGCGGCTTTTGGCCTCGACTTCGGTGAGTACTACGCCTTGGGTCGCGGCGGAGTGCTCGGAGATGTCGACGCCAGCGTGGTGGCGGATGCTTTTGTAGTTTTTGCCCCCGAAGTTGTGACCATGATGTGGAACGCCGCTCGGCTTTTGCGCGAACCCGACGCGGCCGCGCAGTCTTACTCGCAAGCGTGTCAAGACTGGGGGAGAGTTCATTTTGCTCACGCCGAAAATCTTGATGAGATTTCTTCGGTGCTGGCTAAAATCGTTAATGCGGCCACAACGACTGACGCTCCGCTTTTTTCCGGCTGGCGAACGCTGCCTCTACCTAGCGACGCCCCCGCGCTCGTGGCCCAGCAGTTGCACGTTTTACGCGAATTGCGCGGTGGCCTTCATGGGGTCGCGCTAAAAGCGGCCGGCTTAACTCCGCTCGAAGCAGTAATGGTCCACAGTCCGGCCATGGCTCCAATGTTTGGCTGGGCCGACGGAGATCTCGCTACTCCCACCACCAAGGCCGCACACGCTAAGGCCGAGCAGATCACTGATGAGTTAGTGGCCCCCGCTTACGAAGTGCTAGACGAAGCGGAGCGTGCTCGATTGGTAGTTCTACTCAACGATCTAGTTGCGGCTACGACCTAATTTGCCGAGCTAGGCGGATCTAGATCCCGGAACTGGGTATCTTTGTCGGGGCATCAGCGTGGTCAGCCGACTCGATTGATTCCAGCAATACTTCGGCAATATCTGAAACCACTACGTCATCTCGTCCTTCGCCCTTAATTCCGTCGTCCATCATCACCCAACAAAATGGGCACGCGACCGCTACTCGTTCCGCTCCAGTTGATAGCGCCTCTTGGGCGCGTTCGGTGTTCACTTTCTTGCCAATAGATTCTTCCATCCACATGCGGGCTCCTCCCGCCCCACAGCACAGCCCGTTGTTTCCGTTACGGGGCATTTCGACAATGTCGATGCCAGCTAACGAGCCAATAACTTTTCGGGGGGCAAGATAGACATCGTTGTGTCGGCCTAAATAACAAGAATCGTGATAAGTGATGCGCTCGGATAGCGACGCGCCTTCAAGCGAAAGTCGACCGTCGTCGATTAGTTCCATTAGCAACTGGGAGTGGTGGATTACTTCGTAGTTGCCTCCGTACTGAGGATATTCATTTTTTAGCGTGTTGAAACAGTGGGGGCACTGAGTGATTATTTTGGTGACCCCCATAGTGTTGAGCGACTCGATGTTTTGCAGCGCCAGCATTTGGAAGATGTATTCGTTGCCCGAACGACGAGCCGAGTCACCGGTGCACAACTCGCTGGGACCCAAAATGGCGAAATCGATATCGGCTCGCTGCAAGAGTTTGGCCATGGCCCGACTGGTTTTTTTATTGCGGTCGTCGAAGCTGCCGGCACATCCCACCCAGTAGAGGTATTCGTGATTCAACGCTGAAGTTCCGTCGACGATATCTACTCCGTCAAGGTCCGCCGCCCATTCGCCTCGGTCGCCTTGGTTCATTCCGTAGACGTTGGTGGTGTTCTCCATCGACCGGTATACGTTGCCGAGCTGCACCGGAAAGTCACTCTCCATAAGCGATAGATAGCGGCGCATGTCGAGAATTTTGTCGACGATCTCAATGTTTACTGGACAGATCTCATCGCAGGCTCGACAAGTGGTGCAGGCCCAAAGTTCTTCGGAGGTCACTCTTTCGAATACCGAGTTTGCGGTAATAGTGATGGCCGCGTCGACGGTTACTGGTGGAGACACCACGGGGTTCCCGGTGGCGGTCATGACCTCACCCACCTTCAGGACAATCTCGCGCGGGTCGAGCGGTTTGCCGGTCAAATGGGCCGGGCATACTGAAGTACAGCGGCCACAAATTGTGCAGGCGTCAGTGTCAAAGAGCTGTTTCCAAGTAAAATCTTCTACGGTGATCGCCCCAAACGAATCGAGTTCGGTTTCCATCAAATTAGGCAGCGGTTTCATAGCCCCCTTGGGCCGTTCGCGATTACCCAAATACATGTTCATCGGTGAGGTGACCATGTGGCGCAGCTTGGTGGTGGGCAAGAGAATCAAAAAGGCAATAAAAGCGACGAAGTGCAACAACCAAAACGCTTGGTGAATATCAGCGTTGGTGCTTCTCCCCCAGCCGTCAACCAAAGTGGCGATGGGATAACCGATTACTGACCACCGTTCAAAGTCGGGTGTGCCCTCGGCCGCGATACGAAAACCCTCAGTGAGAAAACCCGAAACTCCGATAAGAAGAAATGTTCCCAACACCAGCGCGTCTTCGGGCTTGGTCTTGATGCGAATGCGGTACGGCCGCTGCACGTAGCGGCGAATGATGGCCCATACGATTCCCGCAACAAAGATCACGCCAAAAATATCGGCGGTGGCGGAGTAGCCCTGGTAAATGCCACCGTGCAGGAACTTAAGGTTGTCGGGGAGCTGGTGATCGATCTCTAAAATAATGGTGGCGGCGAATAACACCAAAAACCCAAAATAAATAAAGGAGTGCATGGTGCCCGCGACCGGATCGCGCATCAGGGTTTTCATCCATACCCCAGAGCGGAAATCAGCCATACGCTTTTTAGCGTTGGCTTTAGTGGTACGGCGATTGTCGGGCCGACCTCGTTCGTAGTTTTTGATCCGTTGAGCTACGAGCCACGCGCACGAAAATAGCGCTACCGAAACTACGGCGTAAAACATCCAGTAAACCGGTTCGGAAATTCCCCCAAATACTTCGCGGCTAACGGGCGACTCTTCTGCCCATCCAGTGAGGCGGGGGGCGATTCCCGAGGCCACCGTCCCGAGTGCGGTGGCTATACCAATAATGATGGCAATCTGAAAGGGCTTGATTTTGAACCGGCGCACGGTCAAGAACTTAGCAATGCTGTGGCCACAATAGCGTTATTGGCCAAAAAGTATTGCCGGGGCTTACGGCAACTACTGCACTGATTGCGCGTCGTATTCTCGCAGCCGACGAGCCAGTCCGGCGAGTAATTTATTGGCGAATCCGGGGACTTCGTCGACTAGACCGGCAAATTCTCGTTGACCAAGAACGACTAACTCACTTGGTTCGGTGGTAGTAACGGTGGCATTGCGGGGGGCTCGATCAAGCAGAGCTAAATCCCCAAAAAAATCGCCCGAACCGAGGGTGGCTACGCGCTGCCCGTGCCGAGACACTTCGGCTGCTCCACTAACAATAATGAAAAATTCGGCTCCGGCGGCCCCTTCGGTAACTAGTACTTTTCCGGCCGCAACATTGACCGTTTCGGTGCGGCGATCAATTAAATCAATCTCTTTTTTGCTGCAGGCCGAAAATAAAGGCACCTTGGTGAGCAGATCAGTGAAGCGATTGTTAGAAGCCATAATCCGACTGTAGCGACGGAGCCGCTTGATTGCCAGAGCCTCGGGAATAGACAGGGCCATTTGAAAGTTGATACTCTTACACTCAACATTGAAGCCAACGAAACCGGCAGAAATCTTGATTGGGAACAACGATATTTCGACCTCGACCCGTTCGGATACCCCGACTGGGATCGCAAATACGAAGGGAAATAAGCATGGCCAAGGCAGTAGGTATTGATCTCGGGACCACCAACTCAGTCGTCTCTACCCTAGAGGCGGGTGCGCCCGATGTGCTCCCTAACGCCGAAGGGGCCCGCACCACGCCATCGGTAGTCGCGTTTTCTAAGACCGGTGAAGTTTTAGTTGGTGAAGTGGCCAAGCGTCAGGCCATTACCAACCCTGACCGCACGATTCGTTCGGTAAAGCGCCACATGGGCAGCAACTGGACAATTGATATCGACGGTAAGGCGTACACCGCTCAAGAAATATCGGCTCGTATTTTGCAAAAACTAAAGCGCGACGCGGAAAGTTTTTTGGGTGAGCCAGTGACTCAGGCGGTAATTACCGTACCGGCATATTTTGATGATGCTCAGCGTCAGGCCACTAAAGAGGCGGGCGAAATTGCCGGCCTTGAGGTACTGCGTATTATCAACGAGCCCACTGCTGCGGCATTGGCCTACGGGCTCGATAAAGAACAAGAGCTCACCATTTTAGTTTTCGACCTTGGGGGGGGAACGTTCGACGTTTCTGTCTTGGAGTTGGGTGATGGTGTGTTCGAGGTTAAGTCGACTGCAGGTAATACCAACCTTGGTGGTGACGACTGGGATCAGCGAATCATCGAGTGGATGGTGTCTGAATTCAAAAATGCGCACGGGGTTGATCTTGGCGCCGACAAAATGGCAACTCAACGACTAAAAGAGGCGGGCGAAAAAGCCAAGATTGAGTTGTCGGCTCTAGCCGAGACTTCGATCAACTTGCCGTTTATCACTGCCAATCAAGACGGACCGTTGCACCTTGAATTAACTCTCACGCGGTCAAAGTTTGAAGAACTCACTAAAGACTTGATCGCGGCGTGTAAAGGCCCGTTTGAGCAGGCAATTCGTGATGCTGGGCTTAGCCAAGAGCAGATCAATAAAGTCATTTTGGTGGGGGGTTCAACTCGTATGCCCGCCGTGCAATACCTAGTTAAAGAGCTGACGGGGCAAGAAGGCGATAAAGGCGTTAACCCCGACGAGGCGGTGGCCGATGGTGCTGCGGTGCAAGCCGGAGTGCTTAAGGGCGACGTGAAAGACGTGCTGTTACTTGATGTCACTCCCCTTTCCCTCGGAATTGAAACTAAAGGTCAGATTATGACCAAGCTCATTGAGCGCAACACCACTATTCCGACGAAGCGTTCGGAGGTTTTTACTACTGCGGACGACAATCAGTCGAGCGTAGAGATCAAAGTGTTGCAAGGCGAGAGCGATATGGCCTACCGCAATAATTTGTTAGGAACATTTCAGTTGGTGGGCATTCCGCCCGCCGCGCGCGGAATTCCTCAAGTTGAGGTTACTTTCGACATTGACGCTAACGGAATTGTGCACGTGTCGGCCAAGGATCTAGGCACGGGTCAAGAACAACAGATGACTATTACCGGTGGCACCGCGCTTAACCGCGACGAAATCGACCGGATGATGAAAGAAGCCGAAGCCCACGCGGAGGAAGATAAAGAACGTCGTGACGCGGCTGAAGTGCGTAACAACGCCGACTCGCTCGTTTATCAAACCGAAAAGTTGATGACCGACCAGGCCGAGAAGGTGGCTGACGATGATCGCACCAAGATCGAAGCCGCCATTGCCGATCTGAAAGCTGCTTTGGCCGGTGAAGACGTCGCGGACATCAAGGCCAAGCACGAGGCCTTAGTGCAAGCGAGCCAAGAGTTTGCCCAGCGGCTTTATCAGGCCACTCAGGATCAGGCGGACGGCACTACGGCCGACGACGCCGAAGCGAGCACACCCGACGACGACGAGGTGGCCGACGCGGAAATCGTTGACGAGGGCGACGACGAAAACGCATGAGTGGCCTAGACGTAGACCCTGATGGGGTGTCGGGGCCGACTGAGTCCGACCCCAGCCTGGCCCTAGGAGAAGAAGAAGCCCCGCTTTTGGAGCCTCAAGAGGAAGAGGTTGAAGATTTTCGCGATCTAGCCCAGAGAGTCCAAGCTGATTTTGAAAATTACCGCAAGCGAGTTGGCCGCGAACAAACTCTATTGGTTGAGCGGGCCAACGAGGCCTTGATTATCCAAGTGTTACCCGTTCTGGACAACTTTGAGCTGTCGTTGGCGGCGGAAATGCCCGAAACGGTTCGCAAAGGCATGGAGTTGGTGTACGCCGAGTTGTTTGCCGTACTTGAACGCAACGGTCTTGAGCGGGTAGTTCCCGACGGTGAAGTATTTGATCCTAATGAACACGATGCCGTCATGCACGATGAAGGTGATGGCGATGCGGAGTTGGTAGTAGCGCAAACCATGCGTTGCGGTTATCGCCTCAAAGGCAAACTTTTGCGCCCAGCAATGGTAAGGGTAACGCGGTAGGAGCGGATTAATGGCACCCCAACGGGAGTGGTTCGAAAAAGATTATTACGCTGCTCTCGGTATTAGTTCGAGTGCATCAGAAAAAGATATACAAAAGACGTACCGAAAACTTGCTAAAGAATTTCACCCCGATGCTAATCCGGGTGACGCTAAAAGTGAAGAACGTTTCAAAGATGTATCGGCGGCTAATGACGTTTTAGGTGACCCCGAAAAACGTAAAGAGTACGACGAAGTGCGCGCCATGGTTGCTAGTGGTGGTGGTTCTAGTTACGGCGCTCCCGGGGGTTTCGGCGGGTCTCCGTTTGGCGGTGGCGCCCAGTACGACGGCGATCTCGGAGACATACTGGGCGATTTATTTTCCCGCCGCCGCCCGCGCGGTCAGTCCCGCCGCGGTCCCGAGCGCGGCCCCGACCTAGAAACCAACATCGCGCTTGACTTCCTCGAGGCGGTGAACGGTTTAACCACCTCCGTCGCCTTGACTTCTGACGCCCCGTGCTCGGTTTGTCACGGCAGTGGTGCCGAACCGGGATTTCGCCCCGTGGAGTGTTCGTCGTGTGGGGGAAGGGGCGAGGTAATCGTTGATCAAGGTCCGTTTTCTTTTTCCCAAGTTTGTCCCGCGTGTGGTGGCCGAGGTCAAGTTGTTGAGCATCCGTGCAAAAAATGTCGAGGCAAGGGCGTCGAACGAAAAAAACGGGAAGTAAAAGTTCGCATTCCTGCGGGAGTTAAGAATGGTCAGCGTATTCGAGTCGAAAAGCGAGGGGGCGCGGGTCGATTTGGCGGACCGCCCGGAGACCTTTATGTAGTAGTAAAAGTTAAGCCCGACGATATTTTCGGTCGCTCCGGAGCGGCTGACCTCACTATTAAAGTTCCGATCACTTTTAGTGAAGCCGCGCTAGGAGCAGTCGTAATGGTGCCCACGCTGAGCGAACCGGTAAAGGTAAAAGTGCCACCGGGTACGCAAAATAATAAAACCGTACGGGTTCGAGGGCGAGGAGTCCCGCGTAAAAAACCGGGCGATCTCTTAGTTACCTTTGAATTAGCGGTTCCTAAAAAACTTAACCCCCAAGAGCGCTCCGCGCTCGAAGCATTAGGTGAGGCCAGTACTACTAATCCGCGGGAGCATCTAAATGTCTGACGCCATGATGGGTGAAGAGCGTCGGTCGTTGTTTATTATTTCCGTGGCTGCTGAATTGGCGGGCGTACACGCCCAGACCCTGCGCATTTACGAACGCAAGGGTTTAATTGAGCCCGCCCGCACCCAAGGCGGTTCCCGCCGCTACTCCGAACTTGATATCGCTCTCTTGCGCCGCATCCAAGAGCTCACTAACCAAGGGGTGAGTCTGGCCGGAGTGCGAATGGTGCTCAGCCTGGAGGCTGCTTTGGCCCAGGCCCAGGTCCGAATTAGTGAATTAGAGGGCCAGATTCGGGAACAAAGAAGTTGATAATGGTGTTATCAACTTTAGCGCAACCCGAAGTGAGAGCGACTAAAAGTGGTTTAGGAGAATAGATGGCTTTAGATCCCAATAAATTCACCCGCAAGACGGCTGAGGCTCTTCAGACCGCCCAGAGTTCGGCTTCTTTGGGCAATAACTCTGCGGTTACTCCCGAACATATTTTGGCTGCTCTTATTGGTCAACCGGACGGGGTGGTTTTGCCGGTGCTGGAGCGAGTCGGGGTGGCGCCAACTGCGGTGCGCAATCGAGTTGACGAGGCGATAACGGCTTTACCTCAGGTTTTCGGTTCGACCACACAAAACGCGCAGTTGTCGCCCGAATCGTTCAAGTTATTGGAGTCAGCCGATGACGCGCGCCGCGAGTTGGGCGATGACTTTCTTTCTACCGAGCACATTTTGTTGGCTATGAGCCAGCTGGCAGGGGGCGTGGGCGATATTTTGCGCGCCTTGGGAGTAACTCACGAAGCCGTACTCGAAGCTTTAGTTAAGGTGCGAGGCAGTCATCGGGTTACTAGTGAAAACCCAGAAGATCAGTATCAGGCCCTTGAGCGTTTTGCTCGCGACTTAACCGAAGACGCGCGGCGCGGAAAGCTCGATCCGGTAATCGGTCGCGACGAAGAAATTCGGCGCACGATCCAAGTGCTGAGCCGACGGACAAAAAATAATCCCGTGCTCATTGGTGAGCCCGGAGTAGGAAAAACCGCAATCGCCGAAGGTTTGGCTCGGCGCATTGTTGAGGGTGATGTGCCCGAAAGTTTGCGCAATAAGCGGCTTATGTCGCTTGATATCGGATCAATGGTTGCGGGGGCTAAATATCGGGGCGAGTTCGAAGACCGCATGAAAGCGGTACTCAAGGAAATAAACGATTCGAACGGTGAAGTCATTACTTTCGTTGATGAGTTGCACACCATTGTCGGTGCCGGAGCGGCCGAGGGATCGGTTGATGCCGGAAACATGATCAAGCCCATGTTGGCCCGCGGGGAGTTGCGCATGATCGGGGCGACCACGCTGGACGAGTACCGCAAATATATTGAAAAGGATCCCGCTCTAGAACGTAGATTCCAGCAGGTTTACATCGGTGAGCCGTCGGTTGAAGACACCATCGCCATTTTGCGAGGCCTCAAGGAGCGCTACGAAGTTCACCACGGAGTTCGTATTCAAGACGCCGCTTTAGTGGCGGCCGCGGTTTTGTCTGACCGTTACATTTCTGGTCGCCAACTCCCCGATAAAGCCATTGACTTGATTGATGAGTCCGCCGCTCGGTTGCGGATTGAGATCGATTCGATGCCTTTTGAAATTGATGTAGTCGAACGACGCATTCGCCAACTCGAAATTGAGCAGGCTGCTTTAGTCAAAGAGACAGACGCAGCATCAAAAACTCGTACCGAGGTAATTGAAGCCGAATTGGCCACACTGTCTGAACAGCGTGACGCGATGGTGGCGCATTGGCAAAATGAAAAAACGGCAATTACTGAAATTCGTGAGTTGAAGGAAAAGCTCGAGGATGCTCGAGTGCGGGCCGAAAAAGCCGAGCGGGAAGGGAACCTCGAACTCGCTGCGCAGTTGCGCTACTCGACCATGCGCGACCTCGAAGTCGAGATCGAAGCTAGTACTAGTCGCTTCGACGAGATGCAATCTGATGAACAGATGTTAAAAGAAGAAGTCGATGAGGAAGATGTCGCCGAAATTGTCGCTAAGTGGACTGGAGTTCCGGTGGCGCGACTTATGGAAGGCGAGATGGACAAACTCGTGCGCATGGAAGAAGTTCTTCACCAGCGAGTTATCGGCCAAGACCTTGCGGTCACGGCTGTAGCTAACGCGATTCGCCGGTCGCGGGTGGGAATCTCTGACCCCAACCAACCTATTGGGTCGTTTCTGTTTTTAGGCCCTACTGGTGTGGGTAAAACCGAGTTAGCCCGCACTTTGGCCGATTTTTTATTCGACGATCCTCGCGCCATGGTGCGAATCGACATGAGCGAGTACATGGAAAAGCATTCGGTGTCGCGATTAGTGGGCGCGCCTCCGGGCTATGTCGGTTACGACGAAGGCGGTCAACTTACTGAGGCCGTGCGCCGTCGGCCCTATTCGGTGGTTCTGCTCGACGAAGTTGAGAAAGCTCATCCCGATGTCTTTAACGTGCTGTTGCAACTACTCGATGACGGTCGATTGACCGATGGCCAAGGCCGTACGGTTGATTTCACTAATACCGTTTTGATTATGACGAGCAACTTAGGCTCGGGTGGAAGCGAAGAAGTGGTAATGGCCGCAGTGCAAAAGCACTTTAAGCCGGAGTTTCTTAACCGAATCGATGACATTGTGTTATTCGATCGTTTAGGCGAAGCCGAAATTGAACACATCGTGGTGTTGCAGGTAGATATTTTGCGCCACCGGTTGGCCGAAAGAAGTCTTGGTCTTGAGTTGACTCCGTCCGCGCTGGCTTATCTGGCTAAAACGGGCTACGACCCTGATTTCGGCGCGCGGCCCCTTAAGCGGTTGATCCAACGAGAAGTGGCCGACCCGGTTGCTCTGGGACTTTTGCAGGGTGATTATTCGGCCGGCGATGTAGTGGCGATCGATGCCACGAGCGACGGCGGGCTTACGTTTTCGCGCCGGTCCTTGCTGTCCGCACCCGCTAACGACGGCTCGGCTTAAAACCTTGCCCGGGGGGGATTTAGGGTAAAAATTTTACCGCTTATCTAGGGTTGAGCCGACTATCCTGCTATCAACGTGGGCAACATAAAAAGCAGGCTTGCGTGCCGGGCGTCGTAATCGTCGGAACCCAATGGGGCGACGAGGGCAAGGGGCGCTTTACCGACTACCTCGCGAGTGACAGCGCGTTGTGCGTGCGTTATCAAGGTGGGCACAACGCCGGTCATACCTTGGTGGTTGATGGTGAAGTATTTGCCCTGCAGTTAGTGCCGAGCGGAATTCTTTATCCGCACGTCACCCCCGTTATTGGTAATGGCGTCGTGGTTGACCCTTCCGTTTTGCTCGAAGAGATAGACATGTTGGAGTCGAAAGGAATTTCTACCGCGCGACTTAGGGTGTCGGGTAACGCGCATCTCATCATGCCCTATCACCAAGAATTCGATCGAGTCACTGAACGCTATCTTGGTAAAAATAAATTAGGAACTACCATGCGCGGTATTGGCCCGGCTTACGCCGATAAAGCGTTGCGAGTGGGGATACGCGTGCAAGATCTTCTTGACCCGAGTATTTTTCGGGCTAAACTTGACCTCGCTTTGCGGGAAAAGAATTTAGTTTTGGCCAAGGTTTACAACCGACTTCCCCTCGACGCAGACGAAATTACCGAAACTTATTTGGCGATGGTGCCTCGACTTGAGCCGCTTATCGCCGACACTGTGCATCTAGTGCACGAAGCGCTCGATGCGAACGAAAAAGTACTCTTTGAAGGAGCGCAAGCGACCTTTCTTGATCTCGATCACGGCACTTACCCTTACGTAACTTCGTCCAACCCTATTTCGGGTGGGGTTGGCCCGGGCGCGGGAGTGGGGCCACTGGCAATCAATCGGGTTATTGGTGTAGCCAAAGCGTATTTAACTCGGGTGGGTGCGGGCCCGTTCCCTACTGAGTTATTTCCGGGCGATGAGGTGGGCGACATGCTGGTCGAACGCGGGGCGGAGTTCGGTACCAATACTGGCCGTCGGCGTCGCCCGGGGTGGCTTGATGCGGTGATGTTGCGCCATGCGGTACGGCTTAACTCGTGCACCGAATTGGCTATGGCCAAACTCGACGTGCTCACTCCGTGCGCCGAAATAAAAGTTTGTGTGGCGTATGAAGCTGAAGACGGGACTCGCTTTGACCATGTTCCGTACCATCAGTCGGTGCTACATAAAGTTCGTCCGATTTACGAAACCTTGCCCGGATGGGAAAGTGAAATTACCGAGGCCAAGAAGGTCGAGGATTTGCCCGATTCTGCCCGCGACTATCTGAAATTTATTGAACAAGTTGCCGGGGTGCCGATAAGTTTTCTTGGCGTCGGCCCCGGGCGTGAGCAAACTATCGTTACTAATTCGCACGCGTGAAAGTCCTTGTTGTTGGCTCGGGTGGGCGCGAGCACGCCTTGGCCTGGGGACTAACTCGTAGCCCGTCGGTCAGCGAAGTTTTTGTTGGACCGGGTAATCCGGGAATTAAATTACCCGCGCGCACGGTAGCTCTTGAGGCCAGTGAACCTAATGCAGTAGTGGAGTTAGCTAACGAACTCGATATCGACTTGGTAATTGTTGGCCCCGAAGTTCCGCTAGTTAACGGCGTTGTTGATGCGGTCCAAGCGAGTGGTCGCCACGCGTTCGGTCCCACCGCGGCCGGCGCTCGCCTCGAGGGTTCTAAGGCGTGGATGAAAGAGGTACTGGCCGGAGCGGGGGTTCCCACCGCGGCCCACGGATCTTTTACCGACGCGGCTACGGCCGCGACTTTTCTCAATACTCTTGAAGGGCTTTATGTCGTAAAAACCGATGGGCTGGCGGCGGGCAAAGGAGTTTTAGTAACTGAGTCGGAAGAAGAAGCGCTATTGGCGGTACACGATTACCTCTCCGGGGAGGCCTTTGGCGACGCGGGCCGCACGGTAGTAATCGAAGAAGGCTTGCGCGGTCCGGAGTTGTCGCTACTGGTGATTTGTAACGGCGATCCCGATGCGGCTGTGGCTTTAGCCCCCGCGCAAGACTTCAAACGCATTCACGATCTTGACCACGGCCCCAACACCGGCGGCATGGGGGCCTATTCACCGGTTCCGATTGTGGGACCCGAGATGGTTAGTCAAGTCATGGCCACTGCGGTAACGCCCACGCTGCACTCTCTCGCCGCAAGCGGCATTGAGTACCGTGGCGTTCTCTACGCGGGGATCATGCTCACGGCGGATGGCCCCAAAGTTCTTGAGTACAACGTGCGCTTCGGCGACCCTGAGTGCCAAGCAGTAGTTCCGCGCCTCACAACCGACTTAGGAGAATTGTGTTGGGCTTCTGCCACCGGAGCCACTTTGCCCGAAGTTAAATTCCGCGACGAAGCATGCGTGACGGTGGTGTTAGCGAGTGAGAATTATCCGGGTTCGCCCCGCACGGGTGATGTAATCGAAGGATTGACCGCGGCCCAAGAAGTTCCCGATACCGCGATTTTTCACGCCGGCACCACTTTGCGTGTCCGCGACGGAGCGTTGTTAACGGCGGGGGGCCGAGTTTTGGCGGTAACCGCTTGGGGTCCACAAATCGCCGACGCTCGAAGTCGGGCTTACGAATGTGCGAAACTAATTTCGTGGCCGGGCGTGCAATACCGTACCGATATCGCTCAACTAGCGGCCAAAATGCCGTCAGCCCAGTTTTAGTAGACTGGGACTAGGAGGCGATTCGGGTGATTCCCCGTTATTCATTGGCCCCAATGGCGGCCCTTTTCACCGATGAGGCTCGTTACCGCGCGTGGCTAGAGGTCGAGATACTCGCCACTGCCGGTCAAGCCGAGGTTGGGGTAGTTCCGAAGTCGGCGGCGGCAGCCATTAGCGATAGAGCTGACTTTACCGTGGCTGAAATTGAAGCACGCGAACAAGTGACTGAGCACGACGTGGCTGCTTTCGTCGATGTGGTTCAGGCTCGCATTGGTGAACCCGAAGCCGCTTGGTTGCATTACGGACTTACTTCTAGCGACGTGGTCGATACCGCGCTCTCACTCACTTTGGTACGAGCTGCCACTCTGCTGCTCGCTTCGGTCGATGCGTTGGTAACGGTGCTCATCGCTCAGGCTCGGACTTATTCTGACGTGGCCATGGTTGGTCGCACCCACGGTATTCATGCCGAACCCACCACTTTTGGCGCCAAGGTCGCGTTGTGGGCGTTGGCCGCCCAGCGAGACCGTGAACGATTAGCCCGGGCGCGGGCGACTATCGCGGTGGGAAAACTTTCGGGCGCGGTAGGTACGTTTTCTAATATCGACCCGCGGGTCGAAGTTTTTGTTTGTGAGCGCTTAGGACTTACCGCCGTTCCGGCCACACAGGTCCTCGCCCGTGATCGCCACGCAGAACTTCTTTACGCCTGCGCTTCGCTCGGGGCCACTATCGAGTCGTTTGCTCTCGAGATTCGTCATTTGCAACGCACCGAAGTGCGAGAAGTTGAAGAACCGTTTAGGGCGGGGGAACAAAAGGGTTCGAGCGCAATGCCCCACAAGCGTAATCCCGTCAAGTGCGAGCAGATTTGTGGATTAGCGCGCGTGTTGCGAGCCAATCTCCAGGCCGGTCTCGAAAATGTCGCTTTATGGCATGAGCGAGACATATCGCACTCATCGGTGGAGCGCATCATCTTGCCCGACTCTTTGAATTTGGCTTACTACGTAACCGAAAAATTCCGCAGCATCGCGGAAAAAATGGTGGTGTACCCCGAACGCATGCTGGAAAATCTCCAGGCCTCTTACGGCTTGGTGTTTAGCCAGCCCGTGCTTTTGGCGTTAGTTGAGGCGGGTTGCTCTCGCGACGATGCTTATCGCATGGTGCAACGCAACGCAATGAAAACTTGGGACGAACGCCGACCCTTTGTGGAAGTTTTGGGTGAAGACTCCGAGGTGTTGCGCGCGTTGAGCGTAGATCAGTTGCAGGCGTGCTTCGATTTAGATCGTGCCCTCCAACAATCCCATCGCGCGATCGAATCGCTCTCGTAACGATGGCCAAAATTGGCCTGCCCCACCATTCTCGGGGCAAAGTTCGTGATCTTTATCAGGTTGATGACGATCGAATGCTCATGGTGGCGTCCGATCGGGTTTCGGTCTTCGACGTCGTACTGCCCGATTTAATTCCTGACAAAGGGCGCGCGTTGACCGCGCTTTCTGACCACTGGTTTGAAAACACGGCCTCGGTCTGGCCGAATCATTTAATTTCGTCTGATCCCACCGATTTCCCCCCGACGGTGGGGTCACAAGCAACGGGGCGGGCCATGTTGGTACGAACCGCCGAGCCCATTCGCCTCGAGTGCATTGCTCGGGGCTATCTCTTCGGCTCGGCGTTTTCGGAGTATCAAGCCACCGGAACCGCCGCCGGCCAAAAATTGCCTGCGGGCCTAGAACAAGCTGAGAAACTTCCCGCCCCGATTTTTACTGCCACCACCAAAGCCGAAACTGGCCACGACGAAACTGTCACCGAGGCCGAGGCCGTGGCCTTGGTGGGTGCCGATATTTATGACCAGGTTCGCCACGCCACGCTGGCCCTTTACGGGGCAATAGCCAATGCGGCTAAGGCCTGCGGGCTCATACTGGCCGATACGAAATTTGAGTTCGGCCTGATTGACGGTGAAGTCGTAGTGATCGACGAGATGGCCACCTCGGACTCTTCGCGCTATTGGCCGGGCGATTCCTACGCCGTAGGGGGTTCTCCCCCGAGTTTTGATAAGCAATTTGTGCGGGACTTTTATCTCACTACCGACTGGGACCAGACTCCACCCGCGCCGCCATTGCCCGAGTCGGTTATCGGGGGCACTCGGTCGCGCTACATCGAGGCCTACGAGATGCTGACGAGTCGGAGTTTTGATGAATGGTATGAAAACGAAGACTGAGCTGAAGTTCTCGGTACGATCAGTACGATGAAGTTTTTGGCCCGCGTCGAAGTCGGACACCAAGCCGGCATTCTTGACCCCCAAGGGGCCACGGTGCAACGAGCCCTACCGGCTCTGGGCTATGAAAATATCAGCGAGGTCAAAATTGGTAAATCAATCCGGCTGGTTATTGAAGCGAATAGTGAATCGGACGCTCGCGAGCAAATAGAAAAAATGTGTGAGCACCTACTCACTAACCCCGTCATCGAAACTTACGAGATTTCGCTGGTTGAGTTAACTGGTGATGCCGCAGAAAACTCTGCGGGGGAGTGAGGGTGGCTCGCCGAGTTGCCGTCGTGGTTTTCCCGGGGACTAATTGCGAACTCGATGTCGCTCGGGCGATTAGTTCTTTGGGCGCCCACACTGAGTCGGTATTTCATTTAGAAGATTCATTAGGTTCCGCCGAAGCGGTGATCATCCCCGGTGGATTTGCCCACGGCGATTATTTGCGTACCGGAGCACTGGCGCAGTTTTCCCCGATTATGGAATCAGTGTCTGCTTTTGCCGCCGCCGGTGGGCCCGTACTGGGTATCTGTAACGGTTTCCAGATACTCACCGAGACGGGCCTACTCCCGGGGGCCCTGCAAAAAAATGCCGGGCTTAAGTTTCTTTGTGCTTCGGTGGGCTTATCGGTGGCTAGTAACCGCTCGGTATTGACTCGCACCACCACCGTGGGCGATCAGTTACAAATCCCTATTAATCACTTTGAAGGTAATTACATCTGCGACCGAGAAACTTTGGCGCAAATGAAAGCCAATGACCAAATAGTTTTGCGCTACACCGATAACCCCAACGGAAGTCTTGACGATATCGCCGGCGTCAGCAATGAAGCCGGAAACGTAGTCGGGCTGATGCCTCACCCCGAGCGAGCGTCGGCGGAAATTTTAGGATCGGTTGATGGTTTGGTGCTGTTGGAATCATTTTTGGCGCCCTTGTGATCGATAAAGCCACTTATCAAGCGCTCGGGTTAACCGACGACGAATACGAAGCAATTGTTGAGTTATTAGGCCGTCACCCTAATGAACTTGAAGTAGCGATGTATTCGGTTATGTGGTCGGAACACTGTTCGTATAAATCTTCGAAAGTGCATCTTCGCCGACTTCCGACCACCGCGCCGTGGGTGTTGGTGGGTCCGGGCGAAGGAGCGGGAGTAATTGATATTGGTGACGATTTGGCTATTGCGGTTCGTATTGAGTCTCACAACCATCCGTCGGCGATTGAGCCCTACCAAGGTGCGGCCACCGGAGTGGGCGGGATAATCCGTGACATTTTCTCGATGGGCGCGCGACCTATTGCGCTAATGGACCCCTTGCGCTTTGGCTCACTCGATGACGCGCGCACCCGCTATTTAGTCGAAGGGGTAGTAGCCGGAATTAGTGGTTACGGAAATTCGGTAGGCGTTCCTACGGTAGGCGGCGAGCTGGTGTTTGATGATTGTTATCGAGAAAACCCATTAGTCAATGTGTTTTGTTTGGGCATCTTGCCTAAATCGCGTTTGGTGTTCGCGCGAGCCGAAGGCGTGGGGAATCTTGCCGTGTTGTTGGGGTCGGCTACGGGACGAGACGGAATTGGTGGCGCGAGCGTGTTGGCCTCTGCGGGCTTCGACGACAGTTCGGCTACTAAGCGTCCGTCGGTGCAAGTGGGCGATCCGTTCGAAGAGAAGCGTTTGATCGAAGCATGCCTCGAGTTGTTAGACGAGGGCTTGGCCCTAGGGGTGCAAGATCTTGGCGCGGCGGGCCTTTCCTGCGCGGCCGCCGAAACCGCCGCGGCCACGGGCGCGGGTATGGATGTTGATTTCACCCAGGTCCCCCAGCGGGAACCGAATATGAACCCGATTGAAATTATGACTTCGGAAAGTCAAGAGCGAATGCTCGCTATTGTCACTCCCGAAAATCTTGACCGAGTACTCGCCCTGTGCGCGCGCTGGGAAGTGCGAGCCAATGTTGTTGGGCACGTAACCGACACCGGTCGCTTTCGTATTTTTTCCGGGTCGTTCACCGGTAACGACCCGGCCGACATGAGCCGGTGCGTGGCCGACATACCGTGCGCCAGCCTGGGTCAAGGGCCAGTTTACGAGCGTCCACAAGCCCGCCCACTTGATCACGCCGAAGTTTTACTCGCCGACCCTGCGCCCGAACTGCTGGCGATGTTTCCCGACGGCACCGACCTCTCGGGGGAACTTTTGCGCTTGTTGTCCACTCCCACTATTGGTGATTCTTCTTGGGTCTGGCGTCAATACGACCACCAATTATTTCTAAACACGGTGGTCGGGCCTGGCGGCGACGCCACCGTTTTACGGTTGCCCGATACTGAGCGGGGTTTAGCGTTAAGCGTTGATGGTAAAGCGCGCTTTTGCCGGCTTGACCCTAACACCGGAGCGCGCTTGGGCGTTCTTGAGGCCGCGCGCAATGTCGCGTGCTCAGGGGCCGAACCGCGGGCGTTAGTTAATTGCCTAAACTTCGGCAACCCTGAGCACCCCGAAGTGATGTGGCAGTTTTCCCAAGCCGTCGACGGCATGAGTGAGGCTTGTTCTGCGTTAGGGATTCCGGTTATCGGGGGCAACGTCAGTTTTTACAACGAAAGCCGTGGGGCTGATATTGACCCCACTCCAGTGGTAGGGGTTATCGGTGTCATCGATTCCCTCGCCGCCCCGCCGCCGGGTATGGCCTTTAGTCCGGGCGAGCACGTAGTGACCCTCGGAACTACTCTCGGCGAGTTTGGTGGCTCGGAGTGGGCTTACGTAGTTCACGGTATTGACGGTGGGTCACCGCCGGTGGCCGATCTTGACGCGGCTCGTTATCTTCACGGATTAATTCGCGATCTGGTTAGTCGGCGAGTGGTGAGCGCGGTGCACGATGTTTCTGATGGCGGATACGGCGTAGCCCTAGCCGAGATGGCCATAGCGGGCGGTGTAGGCGCAAGTCTGATACCAGAAGATGATCAGTCTCACGCCGCTTGGTGTTTTTCTGAATCGGCCTCGCGCATCGTGGTAACCGTTCCGCCCGAAAAACTATCCGAAGTTTTAACTGCGGCCGCCGACGCGAAGGTGGCGGCGCGCGATTGCGGGACAACTGGCGGTACTCGTTTAATAGTTAATGGGGTATTCGATGTCGCAGTATCTGATCTCGCCACTACTTGGCGGAGCGCGGTTCCCTTGGCTCTGGGAGTTAACGAATAAATGTTTTTATTAAGCGCTGGCGTCGCTGATAACCCCCGACTCTTCAAGAAACGAAATCACCTGCGCGCTCGATGCCGCCACCGAACGGTTGGCTGTCGGCACCCGCAGTTCTGCGGCGTGCGGAGTTTCAAAACCAGAGTCCGTCCGCCCCGCCCGTTGAGCACAAACCTCGGCCGGGGCATCGAGAAACACTTCAAGGAATCGGTTAAGCGTCGAGCGCAAGTCCTCCCGATCACTTTGGTGCAAAGCGCTGATCGCAACTATGACCGTCACGTTGTTGGCCAGCAAAGTTTCGCAAAACCATCGCAACGGTTCATCTCCGAGTGCAAGGTAACGATTTTGGGCTTCGTCGTCAATGAAAATCGCTGCGATACCGCGGGCATTGAGATCGGCCGCCACCGCTCGACCCACGGTGCGTTTGCCCGATCCGGCTTGGCCGGTGAGCCAAAGACAAGTACTGGTAGCCACGGTTCTACGCTACGCCGGCTGAGCCCTGATAGGGGCCCGAGCGGGCGGGGTGAAAAATGGGATACTTAGAGTTGTGACGGCGCAGATCGGCCACGCGTGTGGCGTTTTCGGTATTTATGCCCCCGGCGAACCGGTGGCCAGTCAGACCCACCTCGGCCTTTACGCCTTACAGCACCGCGGTCAAGAGTCGGCCGGAATGGCGGTAAGCGACGGCGAAACCATCACGGTGGTTAAAGACATGGGATTGGTCAATCAAGTATTTACCGAGCAGAACCTCGCCCCGCTTACTGGTCATCTAGCCATTGGTCACAACCGCTATTCCACTACCGGCTCGAGCACTTGGCGCAACGCGCAGCCGGTTTATCGCTCGGTGGGCGACGCCGGTTTTGCTTTGGGCCATAACGGCAATCTCACTAACACCGAAGAGTTGGCTAAAGAACTCGGTATGTTACCCGGGTTAGAAAGTACAGCTGCCGATGTCGACTCCACTAGCGATTCGGCCTTGATCGCGGAGCTGATCGCGCAGGAATACCCACGCGAAACCCGATCTGATGGTCGCGATCTTGAAGTTGCCCTTGAACAAGTTTTGCCGCGACTCGTCGGTGGATTTTCTTTAGTACTTATGGACGACTCACGTTTAATCGGAGTACGTGATCGAAACGGATTTTGGCCTCTAGTACTTGGTCGTTTAGATGGCGGCTGGGTTTTAGCTAGCGAGACCGCCGCGCTAGATATTCTCGGTGCCCATTTTGTCCGGGAAATCGAGCCCGGTGAGATGGTAGTCATCGACGCGGCCGGAATACGTGAATATCGTTTTGCCGAACCTAACCCTAAGTTATGTTTGTTTGAGTTTATTTATTTTGCTCGCCCCGATACTTATCTTTTTGGTCAAAATGTGCACGCGGCGCGAGTGCGCATGGGTGAGGAGTTGGCTCAACAGTCGCCCGTCGATGCCGATATGGTTATGCCGGTTCCCGAATCGGGCATACCGGCCGCGCAGGGTTTTGCTCGCCGCTCCGGAGTTCCTTATGGCGACGGGCTAGTCAAGAACCGCTACGTGGGTCGAACGTTTATTAGTCCCGTTCAACAACAGCGCGCGAGTGGGGTTCGACTAAAGCTAAATCCACTGCCCGAGAATATTAGGGGCAAGCGGTTGATCGTGGTTGATGACTCAATCGTGCGCGGCACTACGACCCGTCAAGTAGTGGCCATGTTGCGCGAAGCGGGGGCGGCTGAGATTCACTTCCGAGTTTCGTCTCCTCCTTATCGTTGGCCGTGTTACTACGGGATGGACACTGGCCGCCGGTCAGAATTGCTCGCGGCCGACCTTTCGGTCGGAGAAATCGCCGACTATCTCAATGTCGATTCTTTGGCTTATCTTGATATGGATCGAGTCGTTAACGCCACGGGTTTATCGGGCGATTCATTTTGTACCGCGTGTCTTTCGGGCGATTATCCCGTTCCCGTTCCTGATCTAGTCGATTCGAAATCAGTATTAGAGGACACTTCAAAAACTCCGGTCGAAGTTTTGGAAGTTAAGCCTGACCCGGGTCGAGTGTGAATCGTCGCGAAGAGCCGCTTACTTACGCATCCTCGGGAGTAGATATTGGTGCGGGGGACCGCGCGGTTGAAATGATTAAAGCCCACGTGGCTTCTACTCTGCGGCCCGAAGTAGTGGGGAGTATTGGCGGTTTTGGGGGGCTGTTTTCTATTGGCGACCTAGCCGGGCGGAATTCTTTATTGGTGGCCTCTACTGACGGAGTTGGGACCAAGTCGGTGGTCGCGGGACAAATGGGAAAGTACGACACCATCGGTATTGATCTGGTGGCTATGTCGGTTGATGACGTCGCTACTTGTGGTGCGGCCCCCCTGTTTTTTCTTGATTACATCTCAGTGGGGAAAGTAGTTCCAGAGCACATTGACTCGGTAGTAGCCGGAGTGGCGCGCGGGTGTCGCGAGGCGGGCTGCGCACTTATCGGCGGAGAAATATCTGAACACCCCGGCTTAATGAACGAAACTGAGTTTGATCTTGTCGGTTTTGCCGTCGGGCTGGTAGATCGTGACCAAGTGTTACCCCGCGATGTGCGCGCCGGTGATCGCATTGTGGGCTTGGCCAGCCCCGGATTGCGTTCTAATGGTTATTCGTTAGCGCGCCAAGCTTTTGCTCGGGCCGATATTTCACTCAACGAACCGGCGTGGAAAGGCGCTCACCATTCTCTCGGCGAAGAGTTGCTAAACCCCAGCGTTATTTATGCCCCCGCCCTCAGCCATTTACGGGAACACGTTTCGGTTCACGCTTTCGTTCATGTCACCGGTGGCGGCATCGCGGGCAATTTGGTGCGGGCATTACCTCCTCACTGCGATGGGGTAGTGACTCGGGGGAGGTTTCCCGAGCCCCGTATTTTTTCAATTGTGCAGAAAGCCGGAAATATTAGTGACGATGAAATGGAACAGGTTTTTAATCTTGGTCTCGGTATGTTGGTGGTGGTTGCCGCGGGTGATTTACACAAAACCCTCGACACCGTGCGCGCTTCGGGACACGAAGCGTGGGAAGTCGGTGAAATTGTTGTCGGCCACGGTAAAGCTCAAGTAGTTCGATCATGACTAACCCCGAACCGCATACTCCTATCGTTACGAACGACCCTCGACCGGCCGATCCGGACGATGACAAACTCCTTACCCCCGGCGAAGTAGCGACGATGTTTCGTGTTTCTCCTAAAACTGTTACCCGTTGGCACCAAACCGGAAAAATATCGGCGATACGCACCCCCGGTGGCCATCGTCGATTTCGTGCTAAAGAGATAAAGCAGCTTCTGGGGGACGCGTAGAAATTATTGCGTTTCTTATTTTTAAAAATCGGGGGAGATGAGTGTGAACGCCGTACTGTCGGTGCAGTCAATTATCGATGAAGCCGTTGCCATTACTGGCCAAGACGACTTTGGCTCCGCGGATTGGTCAGAGGGGCTTGAAGTATTAGTCGCCGCGGCTCGCACTGAAGCAAAACTCAACGAAGCCGGTGAAATGTCGTTTCGTTACCGCATGCTTAACTGCGTAACTAACCGGCTGCAAGTTATTGATTGGATTAAAAATCACCCCGAGATAAAAAACGAAAAAATTGAGCGGCCGTTAATGATCATTGGACTTCCCCGTACCGGCACTACGGCGCTATCTAATCTTTTGGCCGCCGATCCGGACACCCGATCGTTGCGAGTGTGGGAATCGGGGTCGTTGATCCCACCACCTACGCGGGCAACTTACGAATCTGATGAGCGCATCGCGACTGCTCAAGCCGGGCTCGATCTACTCATACAAATGGTGCCCACGTTTCCTTCTATGTACGACGATTCGGCCACGGGAACCGCCGAAGCCATTGATTTATTGGGAATGTCGTTTCGAGCCTTTCAGTTAACCGGAATGGCCGTGATGCCCAGTTTTGACCAATGGTGGCTGAACTGCGACATGGATGAGGCCTACGCTCTTCACCGCCAAACTTTGCAGTTGTTGCAAGCTGCGTGTCCACCCCGACGCTGGCATTTGAAGAATCCGTCCGACGTTTTTTATCTTGAAGCCGTTCGGAAGACCTACCCCGACGCAATTTTCGTTTGGACTCATCGTGATCCCGCGCAAGTGATTCCTTCGGTAACTAATCTGATCGCGGAGTTGATGGATCCTTTTGTAACTGAACTTGATCGCCCTCAGTTGGGGCTCACGCAGATAGCACTATGGGCCAAGGGTATTGAGCGGGCGCAGGCCTTTCGAGCTGATAATCCCGAAGGGTTTATCGATGTCGCGATGACTGACTTGGCCGCCGACCCATTAGGAACTGTGGCTCGAGTTTACGAAGCCGCGGATTGGAAGTTCACTAATAAATCAGAAGTTTCTATGAAACAACACCTAGCTGACACTCCTCGTCGAGGCCACAAACCAGATTTAGACCAATATAATTTTTCTCTTGCCGACATACGCAATCAGTTCAGCTCTTATTGTGACCAATTCTCTGATTTCATTAATTAATAAGGAGTAGAGCAGATGACTAATCAAGAAAATAGTGCCGCAGCCGACGAAATAACTCAAAAAGTTGTCGACGGGAGAGCGTGGCGAGAGTTTTGTGATCTGCTGGCCGACGCCGGCGAATCAATTTTAGCCGAAGGAAATCCAACTGATCCTCTCGACCGAGCAGAAGGTTTTCGTATGCTCACTCGCTTACTGCGAGCGTCACTGGAGAACAACCTCGAATATGGCGATGGGCGTTTTCCGCAACTGATTTGCACCTGTCACGAAACAATTAAAATTGTGGCCGAAAACCCTGACAACCTTTATTTAGGTTCTTCAATCGACGGTCAGTACGACTATCGCGTCTGGGGTACCCGGGGCGGATCGCAGTGGATAAGTTTTAATATTTTTGCCGGAGGCGGGTTTGGCGGTGGTGGTCCTGGGGTCGGGGCTACTTTGCACGGGGAGACTCTTGCTTGCGAACCCGACGGGACTTTTTCGGTGATTTTGTCGCAGAAAAAACACGCGGGCAATTGGCTCAAACTTGACCCTGAGAGCAGAAGTTTGGTTATTCGGCAAACTTTTCTCGATAAGAAAAATAATCCGTGGGCCGAATTACATATTGAACGCATCGGAGCCGAAGGCGAAACCCCCACTCCGTTAACTGCTCACCACCTTTATCGATCCCTTATGACCGCGGGACACTACGTAAAAGCCGTGGCGGGAATAGGGGCTCAGTGGGCTACGCGCCAGGCCCAGCGACCTAATGAGTTTTTCGATGAAGCTCAAGAGCAAGACACTCGAAATTATAAAGATCCCCAGATTGTTTGGCACCAAGCGTATTTCACTCTTAAAGACGATGAAGCATTAGTGATTGACTTCACTCCTCCACAGTGTGACTACTGGATGATTGTTCTGCACAATCATTGGATGGAAACGCTTGACTATGTTCATCACCAGGCAACACTCAATAGTTACAGTGCCAAAGTAAATTCTGACGGATCCGTACGCTGTGTAGTAGCGCACCGCGACCCGGGTGTGGGTAATTGGCTTGATACTGCTAGTCATGAGTTGGGAACAGTTGGAGTGCGCTGGGTCGGACCCAACGTGATTGATGTGATGCCTAAAACGCAGGTGGTTAAGATTTCTTCTCTTTAACGAGCGCGCGCTACTTTTTTAAAATTGGTGGCCGGGACCGGCGTCGATCCGGTGACCCCACGCTTTTCAGGCGTGTGCTCTGCCAACTGAGCTACCCGGCCGGGTAACTAACAACACCAGCGCCATCACGCCGGCTCTGGTGTTGCCGAGCGGTCCTGACGGGATTTGAACCCGCGGCCTCCGCCTTGACAGGGCGGCGTGCACTCCAAACTGCACCACAGGACCTTATGACCAACGGCAAGCCGTTGGGTATTACCACGGCGAACCGCTTGTGCCCCCAGGGGAATTCGAATCCCCGTTACCGCCTTGAAAGAGCGGCGTCCTGGGCCGCTGGACGATGGGGGCGCTACCCCGAAGGGAACT
>SHUY01000087.1 GCA_009694435.1 Acidimicrobiia bacterium
GGCACTTACAACCTTTTTCACTACACCTTCCCCAAACTAGGAATCACCGTTGACTTCGTTGACGACCCTGACGACTTGGCCGCGTGGAAAGCAGCCATCAAGCCCAACACCCGCGCGTTCTACGCGGAGACCATGGGTAACCCCAAAGGCGACGTAATCGATTTTGAGGGCATCTCTAAAGTGGCCCACGCCGAAGGGATTCCGTTGGTGATCGATAACACTGTTGCCACTCCCTATCTCTGCCGACCCCTCGACCACGGGGCTGACATCGTGGTTCACTCGGCTACCAAATTCATCGGCGGCCACGGCACCTCGATTGGAGGCGTAATCGTCGACGGCGGAAAATTTGATTACGCCGCTAGTGGCCGGCACAAAATGTTTACCGAACCCGACCCGAGTTATCACGGCGTGGTCTACTCCCAACTGCCCGAGCCGCTGCGCCCGGCCCAGTACGCGCTTAAAGCTCGACTCACGCTGTTGCGTGATATGGGTTCGGCCGTATCACCGTTTAACTCGTTCTTGTTTATTCAAGGGCTCGAAACTTTGAGTTTGCGCATGGAACGCCACTGCCAAAATGCTCAAGCCGTCGCCGAGTGGCTCGAAGCCCACAGCGCAGTCGAGTCGGTTAACTACGCCGGCCTTACTTCGAGCCCGTGGTACGAACGAGGTCAGCGCTACCTCCCCCGTGGTCAAGGTGCAATTATGGCCTTCGAACTCAAGGGAGGCATCGAAGCGGGTAAGAAATTCATTAACAGCCTCGAGTTGATTAGTCACCTCGCTAATATTGGCGATGTGCGCACTCTAGCTATCCACCCTGCTTCTACTACTCACTCGCAACTCACACCCGAAGAACAAATTGCTGCGGGAGTGACTCCGGGAATGGTGCGCTTGTGTATCGGGATTGAAACTCTCGACGACATCCTCGCCGATCTTGACGCTGGGTTTCGCGCCGCTAAATCAGACTAAGTAGGCGCGGGATTAACAATTGACTCCCGCTCCCAACTCCGGTGCTTGGCGGCCCGGCGATCCGTTTGGTCAACGCAAATTTGCCGAACTGTTCGCCTCGCGACCCCACGCGCTTGAAGCGGGCGGACGGGTTGGCGATGTAACGGTGGCCTACGAAACTTGGGGGACGCTCAACTCTGATCGCAGCAACGCGGTTTTAGTACTTCACGCCCTTACCGGAGACAGCCACGCGGCCGGGGTGGCCGAACCGGGACACCGCGAACAGGGCTGGTGGGAAGGAATAATCGGCCCGGATGCGCCCATTGATACCAACAAATACTTCGTGGTGTGCCCCAATGTCTTTGGGGGCTGTCAAGGAACTACTGGGCCCGCCTCAATTTCACCCGACGGTAAGGCTTACGGGTCTCGCTTTCCTCGCATAACCATTCGCGACCAAATCGTGGTTGAAGCCGCTCTGGCCGACCAAATGGGAATAGATACTTGGGCGGCAGTGGTCGGTGGATCCATGGGTGGAATGCGCGCGCTCGAGTGGGCCGTCAGTTTCCCGGAACGAGTTAAACGGTTGATCGTAATTTCGGTTGGGGCAGTAGCCACCGCCGAAGAAATCGCCCTTTCGTCTTTGCAAATACGCGCAATAAAAGCCGATACCAATTGGCACGGGGGCGACTACTACGACGCCAGTGCCGGACCGAGCGTTGGCTTGTCTATTGCTCGAGGAATCGGGCAAGTAAATTACCGATCGGAGATGGAATTCGATTCTCGCTTTGGCCGTAATCATCAAGGTGACGAACAGCCTCTCGAAGGTGGACGCTACGCAGTCGAGTCATACTTGGAATACCACGGCGAAAAACTTTCTCATCGCTTTGACGCCAACTCTTACATCATTTTGAGTGAAGCCATGAATCACCACGACGTCGGCCGAGGGCGTGGGGGTTCGACCGCCGCCCTGACTCGAGTTAGTGCAGAAGTTACCTTGGCCGGAGTTTCCTCCGACCACCTCTACCCTTTACGTTTACAGCAAGAACTGGCCGAGTTAATTCCGAGCGCCGCAGGAGTTGAAGTAATCGAATCCCCCAGCGGTCACGACGGTTTTCTCGTTGCTCTCGAACCGGTAGGGAAAATTATCACTCGCGCGTTGCAGTAGCTCGTTAGTTTTTACGCCTCAACTTCGCGCCGACCTTCAAATGCTCGGCCAAGAGTTACCTCATCGGCGTATTCAAGATCTCCCCCCACCGGCAATCCGCTCGCCAGCCGAGTTACTTTTATTCCCAGCGGAGTAAGCAAGCGACCCAAATACATAGCCGTGGCCTCCCCTTCGATGTTGGGGTTAGTAGCCAAGATGACTTCCTTGACTTCTTCGCTTTCTACTCGGCGCAATAATTCTTTTACCCGCAACTGCTCGGGCCCGATACCTTCGATAGGCGAAATCGCTCCCTGTAGCACGTGATAACGACCGTTAAATTCATGAGTGCGCTCTATGGCCACGATGTCGCGCGGTTCTTCCACTACACACAACGAGGTTGAGTCACGGCGATCGTCTTGACAATACGCGCATAACTCACCTTCGGCGATACTAAAACACCGCTGACACCAAGTAACTCGTGCTTTAGCCTCAGTGATCGAACCGGCTAAGCGATTAGCGTCTTCGGCCGGCGACTTGAGCAAGTAATACGCGATTCGCTGCGCCGACTTAGGACCGATGCCGGGTAGACGACCGAGTTCATCAATAAGCGTTTGCACTGCCCCCTCATAAACGCTCAACCGAATGACCCTCTCATTTTTATGCTCCTTAATTCAAACTGTTGGAGTAATTAGCCCGGCAACCCGAGAGCGCCCAAGTCGAGGCCACCGGTCACCGCGCCCATGCGCTGGCCTTGAAGCTCTTGCGCCGCTCGCAGTGCATCTGCCACCGCGGCCACCACTAGATCTTCCAGCATTTCTACGTCGTTGGGGTCAACCACTTCGGGAGAAATCGAAATGTCCTTGATGTCCCCCGAGCCGGTGACTATCACCTTTACCACCCCGCCGCCTGCAGACCCCTCAACCGTTTCCTCCGCCAACGCCGCTTGCGTAGCCGCCATATCGGCTTGCATCTGCTGCACCTGGCGCATCATCGGCGCGGATCCACCGCTGCGCTTGGGGGGTTTTTGCTTTGCCATTACGACTCCTTGCGGGATAGTTCCTCGACCACGCTACCGCCGAGTTCGCGCTCTAATCGGTGCACCGGCCCTGATTGATCCTCTTCGGGAGCAACTACCGTTTCGCTTAAGTCAATTGACTCTTCGTCTTCAAGGTCTACTCCCTGGCCCACGCGGGGCTCAGCGACCGATAAGTGCGGTGCCGCCTCAAGATTAAGTTTGAAATTAAATTTCACCTTTACCACCAGCGCGTCCCGCACTCTATCGGCAGAAGATTTGAACCGAGGTTTAGCCGCGATCAACAACTCCGGGGCGACTCCGAATATAAGAACATCTCCATCAATGCGAACAGGCACTGCCCCACCAATTGCCCCTCGTGTTGCTGGTGGTAAATCAGGAACAATTTCACTCCACGCGTCAATCACCGCTCGGAGTTCGGGAGGGGTCGTATTTAATATTGGCTCGGCGGCAACCGGTTCGGGCTCGACCTTAGCTTCGCGAACGGGTTCACTAACCGGTTCGGACGCGGGGGCGTCGCGACGCAACGCCCCTATAGTGGGACGGGATTGGCGAGGAGAGCGAGCCGCGTCGGCGTCGGCTTCGGCTTCGGCTTCGGCTGCTAGCGGAGCAACGGGTTCGCTCGCAACCCGCTTAGGCATTATGAGTGGCTCAGCGACCGGCGCCGAAGCTAGAGCGCCCGCCGCTCGCTCTAAACGCTCTACCCGTTCTAATAAAGTTTGCAGCGGTGGTCCCGCATCACGCCGAACGAGACGAACCAGCGCCACCTCCAGAACTAACCGAGGGTCCGCAGCTTCTAAACCCCGCATATCGGTAACGGCCTCACCCAGCGTTTCGATAATCCGCACCAGCGTTGTGTTGCCGAGCGAACGGGCTAAATCACGCAAGCGCTCGTGGTCTTCCTCCGGAGCAGAAACAACCACCCGATCGCCCGCGGCGTTGAGTATGAAAATGTCGCGCGCGCAACGTAAAAGGTCTTCCGCCACTCGACGAGGATCATGACCCGTATCAAGTAAACCCGCCAAACTGATCAACGCTTCCGGAGTGTCTTCATTAGCAATTGCCGTCAAAATTTCAATACGCACTTCATAAGCCGTTCCCCCGAAAAGTTCGGCTACAGCTGCGCCATCAAGACGAGTGCGGTCGTGCGCTAAAGCCTGATCAAGTAACGAAAGTGCATCACGTACTGACCCCGCAGCCGCGCTAGCAATAACTTTTAGCGCCTCGGGATCGGCTACAACATTTTCGCGTCCACAAATATCAGACAAGTGGTTGACTATTTCTTCACTAGTGAGCAAAGTGAACTCAAAATGCTGCGTGCGCGAACGAATAGTGGGTAAAACATTTTCGGGATTAGTAGTTGCTAATACAAAAACCACATGGTCAGGTGCTTCTTCTAATGTTTTCAGTAATGCGTTAGGAGCAGTCTTGCTTGATCCACCACCAAGGGCGTGCACTTCATCAATGACAAATACTTTTTTACGCGAAGCCGGAGCCAAGCCAGTATGAGTTTTCTCAATTATGTCTTGGATCGAAGCAATGTTCCCGCTCGACGCAGCATCTAATTCGATGAGATCAAAAAATGTTCCGTCGGCAATAGCTACACAGTTTTCACACTCTCCGCACGGATCGCCGTCGTCACCAAGTTCTAGACAATTAAGGGCCTTAGCTAATATTCGGGCCGAAGTAGTTTTACCGGTTCCCCGCGGCCCAGAAAAAAGATAAGCATGACCAACGCGGTCATCTCGCACGGCCGCCCGCAGAGCGTTGACTACATGATCTTGTCCCACCAGTTCAGAAAATCGCTGGGGTCGATACGCTCGGTAGAGAGATTGATAAGCCACTCCCTGACTGTACCGACCGGATTGACCTGAAGTGGAGGTGCGGACCGTGCACCCGCCGTCGACCCGACACCGCCGAACGCCAGTAACCCGACCCGGCTCAAGTCAGGCTCGCCTGCGGCACTCGGAGCGACACCGCGGAGAGCTGCTTCCTTCCGGACCTGACTCGATTTGCGGGGCTCCGCTGCGCAGGACCCAACCGTCGACACCGGGCACGGGGCCGAACGCTCAGCGGGCCGGGCCTCAGGTGGGAGTTCAGCCCCTCGTACGTGGATTGAGGATGCAGGGCACCACGAGCTCCCCGCCTAGCACGGTCCGCCTGATGAGCGTAGTGCCCGAGCGCTCGCGGTCCACTGCGCCGGTACGCTCAATGGAGGGAGGGATGCGAGAGCGGCCGAATCGGCACGCTTGGAAAGCGTGTGTGGGGAAACTCACCCTGGGTTCGAATCCCAGTCTCTCCGCCAAAGGAGTGAGGGCGCCGGGCACCACGGCCGGGCGCTTCTCTCTCCCCAACTTTTATAACCACTAAATGATGATGACAAAAAAATCTCCCCCCCCAGACGACGAATTCATTAAGCCTTTGATGGACCTCGCGCTGAGTGAAGCAAAACTGGCAATGAAGCACGGAGACGTGCCCGTAGGTGCGGTCGTGGCTCGACGCGACTCGGGTTTAGTAATCGCCCACACCCACAATCAAAAAGAACGCGACAACGACCCCACTGCCCACGCAGAAATTTTAGCCCTGCGTCAAGCTGCGAGCGTTTTGGGGTCGTGGCGACTGAGTGAGTGCTTGTTAGTGGTCACACTCGAGCCGTGCACCATGTGCGCCGGAGCGTGCACGGCCGCTCGCATCGGCCAAGTTATCTATGGCGCGACCGATCCAAAAGCTGGTGCGCTCGGAAGTCTCTACCATTTCGGGTCCGACCCTCGACTTAACCACGAATACTCAGTAACTGGTGGCGTACAAGCCCAAGCCGGCGGAGAACTTTTAACTGATTTCTTTTCTGACAAGCGTTCGCAGGCTTAGCCTTCCCTCGCGGTTACGGCCTAGGCTCACAGACGGAGGGGTGCGAGAGCGGCCGAATCGGATGGTCTCGAAAACCATTGTGGGGAAACTCACCCTGGGTTCAAATCCCAGTCCCTCCGCCAATCTAAAAACGCGCGGCGAAATTATTGCTAGTTCGGTAATCCTAAGTTGGCGGCAATTTCGCGAGTTGCGGTTGAGCGATTCAGAGTAAAGAAATGCAAACCGGGGGCGCCACCGTCGAGAAGTTCTTGACACAAACGAGTGGCTTCTTCTATTCCGGTGGCCCGCACGGCTGCGGGGTCGTCTTCTACTAAACGCAACCGGTCAAGGAACCACTGCGGGAACTCTGAACCTTGCAGCTCAGTCATACGCTTAGTGCCCGCGATGCTCAGCACCGGCATAATGCCGGGAATCACCGGAGTCGTAAC
>SHUY01000014.1 GCA_009694435.1 Acidimicrobiia bacterium
GGGCGGAAGCCATCGCCGTACTTGACCCCTTGCCCGACGCCAGAGGCCCCAGCGCCTCAACTGGTTCAGTCAGTGGCGACCTCGCCGCCGCCCGGCGCCGGCCCAAGGCTTCTCGCCTCGGCGCCAACCGGCGCACCCGCAAGGCGTACGAAATTACCGAACGGGGCAACGTCTTGCTCATTGAATTGCTCTTGGCCGACGACGAGCGCACCGACGACGAGCGTTCGTTCGGATTGCGCTTAGCTTTTTGTCGCCACCTACCCCCAACCGGCCGGCTCGAGCTTTTGCAGCGCCGGAGGCGAGTTTTACGCGATCGCCTTGAGCGAGTTGAGCGTCCCCGCGCCATTACAAACGGAAGCGATGACGATCGCTACTCGCGATCATTACGCGAACACCGAGCACGCGCGACCCAACGAGATCTGGAGTGGATCGAAAGTTTGATCGCTCTTGAGCAAGCCGAAGTATCCGCAAACGAGACCCCAGTAAAAGATAAACGCCCGACCAAATTATCAACTACAACCAACTAACGAGAGGAATCTCAAAATGAGTTCAGACAAAAACCACCGCGTACGCGTTGCCATCGCCGGAGTAGGAAACTGCGCCAGCAGCTTGGTTCAAGGCGTTGAGTATTACCGCGACGCCGATGCTTCGGAAGATGTGCCTGGGCTTATGCACGTTGACCTCGGTGGTTACCACGTAGGTGACGTTGAGTTTGTGGCCGCCTTCGACGTTGACGCGGCCAAAGTTGGGCTGGACCTCGGTAAAGCCATCCACTCGGGACCTAACAACACCATCAAGTTTGCCGAAGTGGGCGAACTGGGTATCCAAGTGCTGCGGGCCCCGACCTACGATGGTTTGGGTGAGTTTTATGCCGTGGAAATTGAAGAGTCGCCCGCCGAGCCCGTAGATGTGGTTCAGGCGCTGCGTGATTCAAAGGCCGACGTTTTGGTCAGTTACTTGCCGGTGGGTTCAGAAGAAGCCCAGCGCTTCTACGCGCAAGCGTGCCTAGACGCCAAAGTCGCCTTTGTTAACGCCATTCCGGTGTTCATCGCCAGCGACCCCGTGTGGGCCAAAAAGTTTGAAGACGCCGGCGTTCCCATAGTGGGCGACGACATCAAAAGCCAAGTGGGGGCGACGATCGTGCACCGCATTCTCACTCGCTTGTTTGAAGACCGGGGAGTTGAATTAGACCGCACTTACCAACTCAACTTCGGGGGCAACATGGACTTTAAGAACATGTTGGAACGCAAGCGGTTAAAATCGAAAAAAATCTCTAAGACCCAGTCGGTAACAAGCCAAATGGACCACGCGGTCGAAAGCGACGCCGTGCACATTGGTCCGTCCGACCATGTGCCGTGGCTCGAAGACCGCAAGTGGGCCTACATTCGTCTTGAGGGTCGCAACTTCGGTGACGTTCCACTCAATATTGAACTGAAACTTGAGGTGTGGGACTCGCCCAACTCAGCCGGAGTAATCATTGACGCGGTGCGGTGTGCCAAGTTGGCAATGGACCGAGGTATTGGTGGACCGCTACTGGGCCCATCGGCCTACTTCATGAAGTCGCCGCCGGTGCAATACCGTGACGAAGACGCGCACGTGATGATCGAGGAGTTTGCTCGGGGCGAATAATTAGGAATCGCGCGCTTGCGCCCAAACTTTTAATCGTTCGTACGCTTCGGCTTCGCTAATCGGACCGTCGTCGAGTCGCACTTCAAGCAAAAAATCGAGAGCGACACCGACTTCCGGGCCGGGTGCTAGCCCCAAAAACTTCATCACTTGGTCGCCGTCAAGCGCGGGGCGAATCGCGTCAAGTTCTTCGCGTTCACGAAGTTCACTAATGCGAGCCTCGAGCTCATCCATGCGTTGAGCCAGCGCCGCGGCCTTGCGCTCGTTGCGCGTAGTGCAGTCGGCGCGCTGGAGTTCGTTGAGCCGATCAAGCAATTCACCGGCGTCGCGGGCGTAGCGGCGGACCGCCTTATCCGTCCAACCCATTGCGTAAGTGTGAATTCGAAGGTGGAGATAAACCAATTTAGTAACATCGTCAACGTCATCATTAGAAAATTTCAGCGCCCGCATGCGGGCTTGGGTCATACGAGCCCCGACCACTTCGTGGTGATGAAAACTCACACCCCCATCATCAAACGAACGAGTCTTAGGTTTTCCCACATCATGGAAAAGTGCCGCCAAGCGCACTAATCGGTCACGGCTCTTTACGTTATTCACTACCGCGATGGTGTGGGCGAGAACATCTTTGTGGTGATGAATAGGATCTTGTTCTAAACGCATGGCGTTAAGTTCGGGTAAGAACTCGTCCGATAACCCGGTCTCGCACAAAAGCCAAAGTCCCAAACTCGGATCCTCTACGACCAACAAGCGCTCGAGTTCGTCACGTACGCGTTCAGCACTGACAATCTCTAAGCGATGATGCATAGCCCTCATCGCGGCCACCATGTCCACGTCGGGTTCAAAACCTAGGCTGGCAACAAAGCGCGCCGCCCGCAACATGCGCAGCGGATCGTCGGCAAACGATTCTTCCGGTGAACGAGGAGTGCGCAAGCGGCGATTCACCAAGTCGTCCACTCCGTCGCACGGATCGACTAAACGCGGCTCAAGAATAGCCAGCGCCATAGCGTTCACGGTGAAGTCCCGCCGAACAAGATCTTCTTCGATCGTGTCGGCGAAAGTAACTTCGGGCTTGCGACTTTCGGGCCGATAAATATCGCCCCGATAAGTAGTGATTTCCATACGGGCGCCATTTTTTTCGCAACTAACCGTGCCGAAGCGTTGGCCCGGAAGCCACACCGAGTCGGCCCAGCCCTTGACCGTGGCGGCAATAACGTCAGGTCGGGCACTAGTGGTTAGGTCAAGATCGGAGTTGGCCCGATCAAGCAACGCGTCGCGCACCGTTCCGCCGACCAAAAAACACTCGTGGCCGGCAGCCTCGAGCCGCCGCGCCAGAGTGTGCGCGGGTGAGTCGACGGCGAGATACGGCAAAAGCCGGTCCGGAACAATCATCTACCCATTGTCGCCGCTTTGACCAAGCCGAGGCGCCCTATTACCGCGATATCCTCGCCACCGCCGTGACGGGGGTGGCGGGTACGCTGAAGTGTCGTGACCAAGCGCATTGCCCCACGCGCTCGTTTCCCCGCCTCTTGGGCTGGCGGGGTTATCGCGCTTATTTCTATTACCAGTTTGGTGATGGGCGGCGTCTCTACCAATGATCCCTCGGGAGGCGCTTTTGCCGCGCCTTCGCGCGCCACCCAAGCCCTTTCCCTGCTCGGTCAAGACCCCTACGCCATAAGCGGGGGTGAACTAAATCTCGAAGTATCGATATCCCCCAGCTTGAGCGAGCCGACCGACAACGTGGTAGTCACTGCACAATCATCGGTAACTAATCGCGCCGCATTCACCCGAGTGGTGAACGGAACCAACACCGGATCGGTGCTTGATCAAGTCGAAATCGCCCTGACCGCTCTCCCCAGCCCGGGGGGCAGCGCACGCGCCATCTCCCTAACTCTGGGGGCGGCGGGGGCGCTGGCCTTGCCCGCTCTGAGCGCACCTGGGGTTTACCCCTTGACGATCGCCCTCGAGCAAGCCGACGGTCAGGTCCGCGAATCATTTACCACCTTTGCCGTCGTAGTCGAAGGCGGGCTGTTTGCTAGTCCCGTAAATAACGAACCTCGTCTCGCGGTGGCGTGGGTGTGGCCACTAGTCGCCGGGCCCGCGGAACTGCCCAACGGATCGGCCGATCCAGCCGTCAGCGCGGCCGCTCTCCCCACCGGTCGGCTCGGCCGGCAAGTTAGTGCTCTTTCCCGTCATCTCGACATCCCCATCACCATCTCACCCGGGCCCGAAACCGTGACCGCGCGCAATACCAGTCCGCTGCGCTCTGGTCTGCTGGCCGTAGCCGCGCGGGCCCAAGTGCTAGCGGGGCCCTACGTTCCCGTTGACATCCCTTCACTAATAGAAAACTTGCTGAGCGGAATTGCCGACAACGAACTAGCCACCGGCAACACCGCGTTGAGCGAATACTTTTCTTCTCCGCCCGACATAAGAACCGCGTTGGCTAATCCCGTAAGTCCGGGCGCACTCACCTTACTTCGGGCTCGGGGAACTACTCGAGTCGCAATTAGCAATTTGGCTCTAGTGAACGGAAGTCGGTCCATACCTACAGCGCCGTTCTCCTTAAAAATCACCCCTCCGGCCGGGGTCAACGAAACAACTATTAGTGCAGTTGCTAGTGACGACGGCATTGCCAATCTGTTAACCGGAGCAAACCCAGTTCTTAGTGGTCAACGAGTGCTCGCGGCGCTGGCACTAAATGCTTACGCGAGTGAGGGCGCGGCCCAAGGAACGGTTTTAGTTAATCCCCTTGATCTAGATATTCCCGAAGAAACCTTTTCTACCATCCTCAACGGACTGCGCAACCACCCTTTGCTAAAACCGGTAACGCTCGAATCTTTCTTTAGTGAAGTGCCCGCAGTACAGACAAGCACGGGAGCACTAGAGACTCGGGAGTTGACAACCTATTCGCCCCCCGCGCCTCCAGTTAAAGCGTCGGCGCTTAACGCCACCGCCAACCGCGTTCTAGCTCTACAAACATTTATCGGAAGCGATGCTCGTGAAGTGCGTACCGCCAACCAATGGCTCTTGCGAGCACCTTCGGCCACCTTTATAGAAGCCGCGGGACAAGCCCGAGCGCGCCGCTCGCTAAAAGACGCCCAAGCCCGCGTTACGGCGGCCTTGGCCCAGATCGAAATCCCCAACCCCGGCACGATCACCCTAACCTCAGAAAATGGCTCCATACCCCTTACGTTCCGTAACAATCTCGACCAAACGGTGAGGGTGCGAATTTCGTTGGCCAGCGAAAAACTTTCTTTCCCGACCGGCTCGACCCAAGAACTTGAACTCCCACCCGCCAATACCACCGTACGGATACCCGTACAAGCACGTACTCCCGGTACGTTCGTGTTGCGACTCAATGTCGCTTCGTCTGACGGTCTTTTAATAATTGCCGTTCAAGAATTTAAAGTTCGCTCTACCGCAGTTAGCGCAATAGGAATTATCTTAATGATTGGCGCAGTAGTAGTTCTGGCTGCGTGGTGGATACTTGACGCGCGAGCGCGAAGAAAAAAACGTCGAGAAAAAACTGCGGTGCCGGCATGAGTACTGACGATGCTGCGGTTGAACACCAGCGCCACAGCACTCACCGATTAATTCGTTCCAGCGCAATTGTTGGCATTGGCACCGCCATATCGCGCGTTACTGGGTTTCTACGAATAGCCGCTATTGCTTACGCGCTTGGAGTTACCACTATGGCGGGGGTTTACTCCTACGCCAACGAAACCCCTAACATCGTTTATGAACTCTTGCTTGGCGGGATCCTTACTGCCACGTTAGTACCGCAATTTGTTCGCCACCTACAGTCACGCGACACCAAAGCCACTAGCCAAATAGTCACCGTGGCTCTTTTAGCGCTACTAGGTATAACCGTGTTGGGCGAAATACTCGCTCCATGGATAATCGACATTTACACTCTGCGGGTCACCGGTCCAGGGCTAGCCGAACAACAAGCCGCGGCCACCAGCCTGCTGCGGCTATTTATGCCCCAAATGTTTTTCTACGGATTCACCGCCCTTGCTACCGCCCTGCTCCACGCCCGGCGAAAATTTGCCGCGGCGGCGTTTGCTCCCATCCTTAACAACGTGGTCGTCATTGCCATTTTCTTAGCTCTGCCCCAGATCATCAACGGGCCCATAACGGTCGAACGAGTCAACAACGATAAGGGTTTGCTGGTACTGCTCGGGCTCGGAACCACCGCCGGAATCGTCGCAATGGCACTGGCGCTGATCCCCGCACTGGTTCGATCCGGAGTGCGGTTGTCGTTTTTGCCCGCATTCAAAAGCGCGGCCGTGCGTACCGTAGTGCGGCTTTCAGGCTGGACCGTTGGGTATGTAGTTGCCAACCAGATCGCTTTAGCCGTCGTTTTAATATTGGCCAACAGTCGCCCCGGAGGAGCGTTTGCCTATCTAGCGGCATTCGCCTTCTTTCAACTCCCCCACGGATTGTTTACTGTTTCGGTAACCACCGCCGTGGCTCCCGACTTAGCGGCCGCGAGTGGACGAGGAGACGCCCCCGGATTTCGCCACCGGTTCGCGCGCGCCTTACGCCTTACTCTCATCGTGGTCATACCCTCGGCGGTCGTACTGCTGGTGCTCGCCCAGCCCATCGTGGTCGCCCTCTTGCAACGCGGTGCCTTCACTGCTCGTGATGCGGCTCTAGTAGGCGACACGCTCGCGGGGTTCGCCATTGGACTACCATTTTTCTCAACTTACCTATTCGCGCTGCGGGGCTTTTACTCTCTAAGTGACACCCGCACTCCATTTTTTCTAAACTGTTTCGAAAATGCAGTCAACATTGTCTTGGCTATTGTTCTTTACGATGCTTACGGAATCCCTGGCCTCGCGTTGGCTTTCTCGGTGGCCTACGCGTTGGCGTCGGTTCTCACGCTTAGTGTCTTGTCTCGCCGCCTCGGCGGGTTGCGGGGCCGCAATATCGGAGCTACCACGGGGCGCGTTTTGATCGTCAGCTTGGTCGCCGGAGCAGGTGCATGGGGAGTTAGCCAGGCTATTGGGCACTCCTCAGCCGCCACCGCGCTGATGACCGTGGTGGTCGGGCTGGCGGTGGCGGTAGGAGTAGTCGTGGCCGGCTATTGGGCTTTACGAATAAAGGAGTTTCAAGAGTTAGTCCGGTTGCGGCGGCGACGGCGAGGTGGCACCGCCGCGCCCAACCTGCCACGATGACTTACTAATAGAAATCAACCGACCAAAGCGAGGAGAACAGTAGTGGGAGTTCGAATAGTAACGGATAGCGCGTGCGATCTGCCCGAAGATGTCGCGGCGGCTCTGCACATTGAAGTCGTTCCTCTAACTATTCGCTTTGGTAAAGAAGAGTTTGTCGATCGAGAAGAGCTCGACAACGCAACCTTCTGGAAAAAATTGCGCGCGTCAGAAACATTGCCCGAGACCGCGGCTCCCTCCGCAGGCGCCTTTGAAACCCGTTACCGAAAACTTATCGACCGAGGCGCCACCGGAATTATTTGTATCAACATGTCTTCCAAACTATCGGGAACAATGCAAGCAGCCCAAGTAGCGGCTTCAGCGGTTAGTGGTGACTGTGTAGTGCAAGTGGTTGACTCCGAAACCTGCTCTATGGGATTAGGCGCACTTTGCCTAACCGCAGCGCGGCGGGCGGCCGATGGAGACTCAATCGAAAGTATTGTGCGTGAAGTTATTAGCCGGCGCGACCGGACCCAACTTTTTGGTGCTTTAGATACTTTGGAGTACCTCAAAAAAGGTGGTCGGGTTGGAAATGCTAAAGCGCTCTTGGGGTCGATGCTTTCAATCAAGCCCGTGGTTGAAATACGCGCTGGTTTGGTCGAAGAAGCGGGGCGAGTACGCACCCGATCGAAGTCACTCAAGTTGTTAGCCGAAAAAGTTGCCGCCCAGCCCATCGATTCCCTCTCGGTTTTGCACGGCCAAGCCGATGACCTAGAAGATCTCCTCGACTTGCTCAATCCCATATTCCCCCGCGACGAAATTCAGGTCGGTGATGTCGGACCGGTAATCGGGACCCACGGCGGACCCGGAGTCATTGGGGTCACCTATCAAGTAAGTCAGCAATAGGTCTCCGCCCACCCTTGCCCGATACGCTCATTCCGTATGCCTGATCAAGAACCCGAAGCCAAAACCCCGCCCGCGGACGACTGGCCCCAGCAGGCCGCCAGCGCGCTCGAGCAATGGGTCGGCTTCGTACGCGACCACACGGTGGCGCCCGCGCAAAGGGTCACCAAGGCGGTGGTCTACGGGCTTTTGGCCACATTTTTCGTGGTCACCGCTATCGCGATTTTGGTGATCGGAGTATTTCGTGGGTTGGTCGTACTCACCGGCGACGCCTGGGCGGCGTATCTCATTACCGCAGGAATACTGGTTCTAACTGGAGCGCTGTTGTGGAGCCGGCGATCTAAACCAAAGAAGAGGTCATGAGCGAAACCCGCGAAGTAATCATCGTTGGTTCGGGGCCTTCGGGCCTAACGGCCGCGGTTTACGCCGGCCGAGCACAATTAGCGCCGTTGGTAATTGAAGGCGTAGGCGCGGGTGGACAACTCATGCTAACTACCGACGTAGAAAACTTTCCCGGTTTTCCCGAAGGGATAATGGGGCCTGATCTTATGATGCGCATGCGCGAGCAGGCGGTTCGCTTTGGCGCCGAATTTGTTACTCAAGATGTAGATCGAGTTGACCTCACCACCACTCCGTTTACGGTGGCCGCAGGAACTATTGAGTACAAGGGCGAGTCGATCATCATCAGCACCGGAGCGGCCGCACGTTTATTGGGACTCGAATCTGAAGCCCGTCTTCTTGGTCATGGGGTTTCAACTTGTGCAACCTGCGACGGATTCTTTTTTAAAGATAAAGCACTAGCCGTTGTCGGTGGAGGTGATTCCGCTCTAGAAGAAGCCATTTTTCTTACTAAGTTCGCTACGTCCGTAACCGTGATTCACCGTCGAGACGAACTTCGGGGTTCAAAAATTATGCAAGCGCGAGCTTTCGCCAACGAAAAGATAAAATTTCAGTGGAATTCTGAGCCCATAGACATCATCGGCGACACTCGCGTAGAAGGGATAGAACTGCGCGACACCGTAACCGGCGAAACTTCTCGCTTGAACGTCGACGGGGTGTTCGTCGCTATTGGTCATACCCCTAACACCGACCTATTCAAGGGCCAGATTGATCTTGACGCCAATGGATACGTCATTACTGCCTCTAACTCCACCGCCACCTCAGTGCCCGGGGTCTTTGCCGGCGGAGACGTTCAGGACCACGTGTACCGGCAAGCCATAACCGCGGCGGGCACCGGCTGCATGGCCGCCATTGAGTCCGAACGCTGGCTCGAAGAAAGTCACCACGATCAGTGAACGGAGTAACAACTTAAAGGTAAATCTCGGCGGCTAAGGGAATGCTTGCGGGCTCGTCGCCGTTGTACCCGATACACTCAAAAACAACTCCTCATCGAAAGGATCTTCGTGTCTGACAAAATCGTTACTCTTTCTGACAACACTTTTACCGAAACTATCGCGACGGCCGACAAGCCGATCTTGGTTGACTTTTGGGCCGAATGGTGTGGACCGTGCAAAATGTTGGCACCGATTCTTGATGAAGTTGCCGACGAGTTCGCCGACAAGTTGACCATCGCCAAACTCAACGTTGATGACAATCCCGCCATGGCTCAGCAGTTCAACGTCATGAGCATCCCCACGTTGTTAGTATTTAAAAACGGCGAGCAGGTCAAGCAAATCGTGGGTGCCAAGGGTAAGGCCGAGCTCTTAAACGATCTCTCGGAATTTACCGCCTAAGTTCGTCCGGCACGGCCGCTTGAGGCCACGTCATGACCAAAGAATTACGCCTAGGGGATTCCGGGGAAGCGGTTCGAGATCTTCACCGGCGATTAGTCAGTCGGGGATACTCCCCTTTTTCGGGTGATGTATTCGACGAAATTACCGATGGCGCGGTGCGTTCGTTTCAAACCGAGCGCGGTTTACGAGTTGATGGCATAATCGGTCGGCAAACTTTTTCGGCTTTGGTAGAAAGCGGACTCGCTCTAGGCGACCGAATGCTGTACCTCCATCAGCCTCTGCTGCGCGGCGATGACGTGCTCGACCTCCAACACCAAATGAACGCCCTCGGCTTTGCCGCAGGCCCCGAGGACGGGATTTTTGGACCCCTCACCCACCACGCCTTGCTGGACTTTCAGCTGGCGGCGGGACTGCCGGTAGATGGGATTTGTGGCGACACCAGCGTGGCCGAACTCTCAAGAGTGGGGGGCCGGGCCGCAGGGTCAGCCGCGGGACTGCGCGAGCGCGAGGGCTTACGCCAAGAGCATCCCGGTCTTTTGGGTCGACGCCTCTACATAGCCGCCTCACCCGAGATGACCAATCTGGGCGATCACGTAATCCGAGGCCTGATCCAAGCGGGGGCCACCGGAATACTCGACGGAATCGGCGCCGAAGACTCCGCCACCGCTCAGGCCGCCAATCGGTTCGAGGCCGATTTCGCCCTCATTTTGCGGCCCGGCGATTATCGCTGCGCCTACTTTGCCTCACCCCGCCACGAGTCGGTTATGGGCCGAGCGGTAGCCGAAGCGATTCACGGACAACTGGCCGAATTGCTTGTGGGCGACACCGGGGTGCACGGAAAAACGCTGGCGGTCTTGCGAGAAACGTCCATGCCCACTGTCGTTTGTGAACTAATCGCTCCGGGTGATGCTGCGGCCACTCAACAACTAGCCACTCGAATAGGAGACATCTCCCGCGCGATAGTCAAGGCCTTGCGCGAAGTTTTAGAATCTAACAGTTAAAAATTTATTACTTCGCCGAAGATTTACTTTCAGCCATCGCGCGATAAATACGCTCTAAATCTTCTAGGTCGGCAAAATCGATCGTAACCGTGCCTTTGCCGCCACTAGCCATGCGAACTTTCACTCGAGTTTCAAGATGATCGCTAAGCAACTCTTCCAGTTCTGCTAAACCGGCGGGGCGCAACCGACTGCTCGTTGGAGTAGAACGAGCGCCACCTGTGGTCTCTTTGTTGTGAGCCTTTATGACTCCCTCAACATGACGGACAGAAAGATCGTCTTTAATAATCTGCAACGCGAGAGCCTCTTGAAACGAACGGTCTGGGGTTCCGAGCAGCGCCCGAGCGTGACCCATAGAAAGTTGCCGCTCCCTAATCGCGCGCTGAATCGAAGGCGGTAACTGCAAAAGTCGCAAAGTGTTAGAAACCGACGCGCGACTCTTACCCACCCGGGAAGCAACTTGCTCGTGAGTAAGACCGAAGTCTTCAATAAGTTGTTGATAAGCCGCGGCCTCTTCAAGTGGATTGAGATCGTCGCGCTGAAGATTTTCCACCAGCGCGTGTTCAAGTGCTGCGGTGTCGTCGGTTTCCCGCACCAACGCGGGGATGGTCTTAAGCCCCACTCTCTGAGCCGCTCGCCAGCGGCGCTCTCCGGCGATGAGTTCAAAGCCCCCCTCGGCGGGACGAACCAGCACCGGCTGGAGAATCCCAACCTCTCTAATGGAATCCGCCAAAGCCCCCAAGGCTTCGTCGTCAAAAGTCGAGCGGGGCTGATAGGGGTTAGGACGAATCTCGGCCACCGAAATTTCTCGATAACCGTTCCCCGTTTCGGCCGCGATAGTTTCGCTGGTCGGCGCCGGAATTAGTGCACCGAGTCCTTTACCCAGCCCGCCCTGTCGCGCCATCACTCACCTCCTTAGCAAGATCACGGTAAGCCTTAGCGCCACGAGACGCGCTGTCAAAAATAATTATGGGTTGCCCAAACGATGGTGCTTCGGACAGTCGCACTGTACGCGGCACTACTGTCTTGTAAACTTTCGGTCCAAAAAATGCTCGCACTTCAGATTCAACTTGGTCGGCCAACTTAGTTCGCCCGTCATACATCGTTAAAACAATTCCTCGTACATCAAGTCCCGGATTTAAGTTAGCTCTAACTAGCGATAAGTTTTTTAATAATTGCCCTAGGCCTTCAAGCGCGTAATATTCACACTGAATGGGAACAATTACGTCGTCGGCCGCAGCCATTCCGTTTACGGTCAGCAAACCCAGTGACGGCGGACAGTCAATTAAAAATATATCGTAGTCGTCGCGCACCGCATCAATAGCGCGTTTTAATTTCAGTTCCCGACTAATTTGCGGAACTAATTCGATATCCGCGCCAGCAAGATCGATTGTGGCCGGGGCGACAAAAAGATTCTTAATCGCGGTAGCTTCAGCACAGTCATCGAACGACGCTTCCTGTAACAAAACTTCGTACACTGACACCGTTACGTCGCGCGGATTGATTCCGAGCCCGGTAGTCGCGTTCCCCTGGGGGTCAAGGTCGATAACCAAAGTACGAAACCCCAACTCGGCCAGAGTGGCGCCGAGATTAACCGCGGTAGTGGTTTTACCAACTCCGCCTTTTTGGTTGGCAATGGCAATAACCCGGGGCAGGGTGAGGGGCGGAGCGGGAGTAACCGTGCCCGCTTCGGGTAAAGATCCGGTATCAAGGATGGGCTCTTCCGAAAAAGCGGCAACAACCTCGTCCGACTTGGACGAGGAAGAGTCTTTCGCTGAGTCGCCTTTAGTCTTGGCCTTAGCCATATTGCCTCCAGGTAGTAGCGCGGCTACTAAAAAGTCTCAAGTTTGGGTTTAGACTTATCAACAGGCTAGCCCATAAACTAGAACTACATCAATGTTATTTCAATATTTTATTTTCTTTTTCTCTGCACCCCGTTACCACCAAACCCCGGACGCAAGGCGTCCCGTCTAGCTGGCTCCGGCTAAAGGCTGGGGATAACTGTGGGGATAACTCCAATGATTCGGCTGGCCTTGGCGCCCAGTTCCTCGTGGACCAAGCTGATAGAAAACTGCCATCCCGAGATCTTGTTCCACGTGGAACCAGATTACGAAAAGCCGGCCAAATTGGTGGTCTTGTTCCACGTGGAACCCAGCCGCTTGCTACCAAAGGGGGCGTTTAGCCGGAATTCCCGTTCGTCGAGGCCAGCGATCAGCGTCTTTGGTCAACAATTTTACTGTGGCGATACTCGCACCCCCACCGGAAACTATCTCAGCTGAGCCAAAGCCCAGAAGGCTTAAACCGTTTTCGGGCCACCGAGGAACATCTCCGGGCGATGAAACTGGCTCGCTGACTACCAATCGCCCACCAATGGTCAAAAAACCTGCCGCACATTCAGCCGTGACGGGGGGAGAAGCAAAGCTTCTAGCCACTACCAGTGAGAATTGGCCCCTGTATTGGTCCATTCGGGCGGCCACCTCGGCTCTTTCTCGTACCACCACCAGTCGATCCCCTAGATTGAGGTCAAGTATGGCTTCCTGAAGAAACTGCGTTCGTCGTTCTTGGGCGTCAAGGAGGCATCCCTGCCAGTTTGGGGCCATTAGCGCAAGAACCAACCCCGGAAGCCCTCCCCCGGAGCCTAAATCAAGGAAATTGACCTTCTCGGCCACCAAAGAGTGCCCGTTTATTACCAAATTCGAAAAGGCTACTGCGTGATCTAGTTGCTCCTGCGGCGGACGAGGGCCAATAAAGCCTAATTCTTGGGCTTTTATCAACACCTGATCAATTGATACTGCGGACACAACCCCCAAAGTAGCCCAAAATGGGCGCTCAGTGGGCCTTTACCGGTAAAACTTTTTAGGCGGAACGAATGACCACTCGCCGCCGGGGTTCTTCTCCGTCGGAAAGCGTCTCCAGGCCGTCAATTTCGGCAATCGCATCGTGAACAACCTTGCGATCGGCCGCAGCCATCGGCTCCAGCGCGTATTCGTCGCCTGATTCTTGCACTTTGGCCGCGACTTCCCGGGCAAAATCCGATAAAGCTACCCGGCGCTTTTCTCTATACCCACCAACGTCTACATGAATTCGAGCGCCAAATCCCTCGGTGCGGCGCTGCACCGAACTACGTACTAAGTCCTCGATGGCCTTCAGAGTAACGCCTTTGGGGCCCACTAATAGCCCCAAATCATCGCCGACGACGTCAATTATCACCACGTCGTCGCCTTCTTTGCGGATAGCCACATCGGCGCTTAAACTAAAGGCGGACAATAGCCCCCGAGTAAACACCGCGGCCTGTTCGGCCTGCTCATCAACAGTAATTGTCATTTCTCCTGTCCTCTCCCGGCGGTCGCTTTGGCTCTTGGCCGCCGAGGTTTTCTTGACGGGCCGACTAGTTTCTTTGCTGGGCGCGGCCTTGGTCGCCGATTTAGCGTTGCTAGTACTCGATTTTTTTGCGCCTCCGCTTGATTTGGACGCAGGTTTGCGCTCTCGCCGCCGTCGTTCGGGGGCAGGTTTCTCTCTCGACAAGGGCTTGACCCGGGCGCGCAGTCGAGCATCCTTACGACCGAATAACCCGCTGCGGGGCTCTTCTAAAACCTCGAACTGAGCCTCAGATTCATCAATACCCAACTGATCGAGGGCCAGATCAAGGGCCAGTTCCACTGTTCGTCCGGTAGTTTCAACCCACTCCATAGCTTTAGCGTCTCCGTTTCTTCTTTTTCGATTGGTTTGGTGATTGCCCCGAGGTCGACCGCTCTTCGGTCGCCGAATCAGGCTCGGTCCACTGAGGGTGCGTATGAGCGGGGCCAGACTTAGCGCTCGGTAAACCTAGTGCCCCTCGCAGCCCCGAAGGTTTAGTGCCGGAATTATCACCCTCTGGGGGGGTTTCGGGGCTTTTGGGGGATACGGGAGATTTGAGCGATGCCCCCGGCGGTTTGGGCTTCGCGTCGTCGGTGGCCGACAGCGCCGCCTTGGGTGCGACGACTTCCGGCGGGAGTGGGCGACGACGACTCTTGGCGGCAATAGCGCCGGTGGAAGTCGTAGATCCGTGACGACTAAAGATGACTTCTTGTTGTCCCAAACGCCACAAGTTGCTCACGAAGAAATACAAAACTAGTCCCGAAGGAAACTGAATAGAAATTAATCCGAAAAATATTGGTAGAACTTTCATTACTGTTCCCATTTGTTTGTTCGCGACCGGCGTGCGTTTTTGTGACTGTCGGGTTTGCAAAAATCCCGTAAGAATAACTAAGCCAACCAAAATAAAATATGGAACCGCATCAAGCAGGCCGTCGTGGGCATCGACCGCAGAAAGTTGCAAATTCAAACCTAGAAAATACTGCGGATTTACTATGCCTTTTGCACATTTAGCCGGTGCATCACACAGCGCAGAATAGAGCGCGGAGTCTTTAGGAACGTACTGATACGAATCGCGCAAAACTTGAAATAGCGAAAAGAATATTGGCAACTGCACAACTAACGGCAAACAACCGGCCAACGGATTAATTTTGTTCTCTTGATAAAACTTCATCATTTCTTGATTAAGTTTTTCGCGGTCCCCCTTGTACTTCGCTTGGAGTTTTTTAATTTCGGGTTGCACGCGCTGCATCGCCATCATTGATTTAGCCTGCTTGGCCGTGAGGGGGTACAGGAGCAACATGATGGTGGCGGTCAGCAAAATAATCGACACCCCCAGGTTGGGAATGACCGAATAAAAGATGGCCAGCAGCCAGCCGATGGCTTCGAAAACGGGGTTTAGGAACGACATCAGAGCACCCGGGTTACTTGGGGAACTGGGTCAACTCCACCCTCGTGCCACGGGTGGCACCTTCCGACTCGGCGAATCGCCAGCCAGCCGCCCCGGATAGGACCGTGCTGATCGAGAGCATCTAGGGCGTAAGCCGAACACGACGGATAAAATCGGCATCTATTGGGTAAATGCCGGCTGGCCTGGCGCCAGAGCCGAACTGGCGCGGCTAAAACCCATATACAGCAACGATTTAGCCGCTTGGCGGTCATTTCGTGCCCTCTTCGACAAACCGATTCACCCGGTGAGCCAGCGCCCGCACTGCTTGCCCCAATTCCCCGGTGGTCATGGTCTGAGCGGACGGAGCGGCCGAGACGAGGTAAGCGCCCGACGGGAACAGGTCGAGGTCGAGCTCAACCGCTCCCCGCAAGCGGCGGCGCAGGCGGTTGCGCTGAACGGCGTTTCCGGCTGGGCGACCGACCGAGTAGGCAAATTCAAGGTTTTCTCCCGAGACGTAGCGAACCGCCAAAGCACCGGAACGAAACCGTTGCGCCCGAGCCAGGGCGCCAAACGTGGCACGACTTCTAATTCGCAGGATCAGGCGCTTAGGCGCTTGCGCCCGCGCTGGCGACGAGTCCGCAGAACCGCTCGTCCGGCCTTGGTGCGCATCCGATTGCGAAAGCCGTGCTTCTTTTTACGCTTGCGAATATTGGGCTGAAATGTCCGTTTCACGCGTTGCCTCCTTGGGGTGGCGGCAACCGATGCATGGGCTGTCCGCAAGAACTTCTGCTCAGTCTATGGCGGTGGCGACCTCGGCCGCAACGTGGGCCCAGGTCGGGCCGAGAATTCTCGCCGGCGCCAAAATCCCGCCAGTTGAGAAGGCGGTGGCTCGCTGATACCTTGCGGAACCAACCAAAACTCAATAATTGCCGCCCCGCCATAGAGGCTCGAGCCCCTCCAGGCGATAACTTCTACGGCTCAGGAACAAAAGGTTCGGTCAGTAAATAAAAGTTGTTCGACGTTCGCACAACTAAAACCATCACGGGGGAATTTGAAATGCAGTTTAACAAAAGGTGGGCCGAGACCCGCGAGGGTCGCGCTCAGGGAATACTTCGGTCGAAGCAGACCATAAGATGGCCGCGATGACCGCAACTAACTCCGAAGCAGCGGGCACAAACGCTGGTGACGGTAGCGACGAAACCGCCAATCGAATTTGGGAGCAATCCGCCCGTAGGTTGCGAGCAGAATTGGCCGACGCCACTTGGCACACTTGGTTTCAAGGAGTAAAGGCCGTTCGGTTTGAAAACGGCACACTTGTTTTGTCAACACCGAACAGCATTTCGGCTGACCGCATTCGGTCCAACTATCGTCCGATGTTGATCGACGCCGTCGCAACCGCCGCCGGCGAACAAGTCGAGGTGGAGTTGATAACCGAACTCAACCCCGAACCAGATTTCTTCGACCCAAAACCTTCAGTTCCTGAAACTGCGAGTGCCGCGAGTGCCGCGAGTGCGCGCGGGTCGGAGTTGCCTACCGGGACTCTCAACCCGCGCTACACCTTCGACGCGTTTGTTATTGGTTCGGGAAACCGTTTTGCTCACGCCGCGGCCCTGTCGGTCGCAGAAGCTCCCGCATCGGGCTACAACCCGCTTTTTATTTACGGCCCCGCCGGACTAGGAAAAACCCACCTATTACACGCTATTGGCCACTACGTACATAACCTCTACCCAAAAAAACGGGTGCGCTATGTGACCACCGAGGCAATGATGAACGATTTTGTTGAAGCTATTCGCGATCGCGCTCGTATGGCGACATTTAAGCGCAACATTCGCGAACTCGACATACTTTTAATTGACGACATTCAGTTTCTTGAACGCAGCCAAGAACTGCAAGAGGAATTTTTCCACACTTTTAATCACGTGCACGGCGCGAGCGGACAAATTGTCATCTCGTCCGACCGCACCCCGAAGTCAATCGCTACGCTTGAAGACCGCTTACGCACGCGTTTTGAGTGGGGTTTAATTACCGACGTTCAACCGCCTGAATTTGAGACCCGTTTGGCAATTTTACGCAAAAAGGCTGAAGCGGATCACCTCGGGCACATTCCCGACGAGGTAATGGATTTCATCGCGAGCAACATCAAAGAAAACATTCGTGAACTTGAAGGCGCATTAATCAGGATCTCGGCTTACGGGAGCCTTAATCAATCTCCTTTGTCGGCCGAAGTCGCGAAGTCGGTGCTAGCCGATATTTTGCCGAGCACCAAACTGCGCGAAGTAACGGCTGCCTTGGTGTTGGAGGAAACCGCGCTCATGTTTGGCTGGGAAGTGGCCGACCTGTGCGGTCGCAGCCGGCGCCGACCGCTAGTCGTGGCTCGACAAACCGGGATGTACGTCATGCGCGAGATGACCGACTTCAGTTACCCCCGCATCGCCGACGCCTTCGGCGGGAGAGACCACACCACCGTGATGTACGCCGTTGACAAAATTCGCCGCGAGATGGGTGAGCGGCACACCACCTTTGAACAGGTCAATGAGCTGATCGCTCGTATCCGCCTGGGAAGTGATACGTGATTTCTTTCCTTCTTGGGGATAACGCCCCGAAAAACCTTTTATCAGCAACAAATAACCGGCTTGGGGATAGGGTTGGGGATAAGAAGGAAAAACCGTCTGGTTCTGGGGAGCAAGCCCATAAAAACAAAGGTGTTTTTTTGGGTCCTGGGGAGAGCAGGGGAAAACTCGTTATGGCCAAACCTGCCCTGACCAGCACTTTTGAGTGGTTTTCCACAATCCCCAGCCCTACTACTACTACTACTTTATATTTAATAAAAGACCAAAAAATGGGGAAAACTCGCCCCTTTGCCAACCATCAAGAAACGGTGACCAAATGAAGTTTCGTTGCGATCGGGATTCCCTAGCCGCGGCCGTGGGCACCGCCGCCCGAGCGGTGGCCTCCCGGGCCGGCGCACTACCGGTTTTATCGGGTTTACGGGTAACGCTCAGCCCCGGAAAAGTAGAGTTCACTGGATCAGACCTCGAGTTAACAATCCGAGCGCAAACCGTGGCTGAAGTAGACGGAACCGGGTCGGTAGTACTAGTGGCCCGGCTTTTAGTGGACACTCTGGCCAAAATCACTGCCGACACAGTCACGGTTGAAATAGGTGATGACCAAGCAATTATCGAGGCCGGACGGTTTCGTTCTGAAATCCGGACCTTAGCTGCGGGCGATTTTCCTCAACTTCCCGAAGCCGAAGGCGAACCGGTGGTTGTGTCCGGGCCCCCAATGGCCGAAGGCTTGCGCCAAGTGGTGCCGGCGGCATCGCGAGACGACGCTCGGCCAATACTCACCGGGGTTTTACTAGCCGCAACCGAAACTGGCTTAAGACTAGTAGCGACCGACTCCTACCGACTCGCAGTTAGAGATCTGCCTGGGGTTTCTTTACTGACCGGAGACAAAAAAGTTTTGGTGGGGGCCAAAGGTTTGGGCGAGTTGCAAAAAATGATCGGCGAAAGTGACGTCGAAGTTTTTTTAAGCGACCGCTACGTCGTTTTTCGGGTTCCCGGCGCCGAACTAACCGCCCGCTTAATTGAAGGTGAATTTCCTAACTATTCTCAACTAATTCCCGACGAGTACCCCAACTGCCTAACCGTGGGGCGCGACCTTTTAGCTTCGGCGGTCGAGCGCGTAAGTTTGGTGGGGGGGACCAGCCGCGACTCCGCCCCAATTCGGTTGGCAATGACTTCTGATGGTTTAGAACTTTCTGCCACCGCCACCGACATCGGCCAGTCGTTTGAACCGGTCGAGGCGCAATATTCAGGGACCGACGTAACCATGGCCTTTAACGCGCGCTTTCTTCTCGACGGCGTAGAGGCCGCCGGCGCCGAACAAGTGACCATTGAAACCGTAGACCCACTAAAGCCCGCGGTTTTGCGAGGCGGAACAAAAGAATTTCTTTATCTTTTGATGCCGGTTCGAATCACCTAAGCCCAACGTGGAAACCCCGCCCGGCACATCTGTCGCGCGCGTCGAGTTGGTCGACTTTCGTTGCTACGAAAGCACCCATCTCGACTTACCTTCGGGGGTCACGGTTATTTCCGGCGATAACGGGGAGGGGAAAACCAGCATCCTTGAAGCCGTAGTTTGGTGTGCCTTGGGGCGATCTTTTCGAGGGGTTCCCGACGCAGCTCTGGTGCGGGCGGGCCAAGAAGAAGCCGTGGTACGTACGTTTATTAGTGCACCCGAGCGCAGTAGAAAAATTGAAGTCGGTTTGCGCCGAACCGGACGAAACAAAATATTGCTGGACGGAAAAGCCGTACCCCGGTTACGAGATTTGATCGGGGCTTTGCGAGTTACGGTTTTCGCGCCCGACGACCTCGCGCTAATAAAAGGTGGTCCCGCCGGACGACGAACCTTCATCGACGAACTTCTAACCACAATAAACCCAAGATTTTCTGGCGTACGCGCCGATTACGAAAAAGTTGTGCGCCACCGCAACGCCCTTTTGCGTGCGGGGGGCCGAGTAAATTCGCAGAGCGATGAAGGGGCGACCCTAGAAGTTTTCAATCAACAACTCGTCGCCACCGGCTCCGAACTACTAGAAGGAAGACTGCAACTTCTTAATCAAATTTTTCCCGAGGTACAACTCGCTTACCGCGAGTTGGCAATAGAACCCGTCGTGCTCGAGGCGGATTACGTATGCGACTGGGCCACCTCGGGGCCCAACGAAACCGGTTTGTCCCAAACCTTGACCCGAGAAGAATTAGCTAAAACAATGCGCGCGGCCCTGTCGGCCCTAGCGGGGCGCGAACGCGAGCGCGGCACCACGTTGGTTGGCCCGCACCGCGACGAGTGGGCGCTCACCTTGGCCGGCCTCGAAAGTCGGTCGCAAGCATCGCAGGGAGAACAGCGCACCTTGGCCCTAGCGTTGCGACTGGCCAGTCACCGCGCGGTGGCCGCCGCTTTTGGCCAAGAGCCGGTGTTGGTGCTCGATGACGTATTTAGTGAACTCGACGAATACCGCAGCGCCGCGCTCGTCGAACGCCTGGCCGCGCCCCAAACCCTTATCTCCACCGCGGGCCCACTTCCTTTTGGGGTAGAGGTGGCGGCTCGAGTTTGCGTGGCTAACGCCACCGCGAGGGTTCAATGAGATTCAGCCGGTCCAACAAGGGTGTTCCGGGCGAGGAGCCCGACCCAGTAGTGGTGGGCGACGCACTGGCTCATTTAAGCAAGGAACTCGGTTTGGCTGACCCTAGAATAATGAAGCAGCTCGTCGACCACTGGCCCGAGATCTTGGGCGCGCAAGTTGCTCAGCACGCAACCCTGCAAAATTTACGCGACGACACAATAACGATTGCGGTTGGGTCGGGCGCCTGGGCGACACAGTTGCGCTACCTCGAAGCCGACATTGTTCATCGCGTGGCCGAGGTTATTGGCTCAGATGCGATTAATCACGTAAGAATTGTGGTGGATCCTCAGTAGAAGTGTCCTTAAGTTCTCGTTTTGCTCGGGTACAATAAACGGTGTTGTTTAGTGCAACAATTCGCTCACCGGCACGCGGATACTCGCTTGTTTCATCTAGACCAAGTTTGTAGTTGACGACCTATCGAAAGGCGTGTCCCTAGTGGCAGCAACCTATAAAGCCAAAGACATTACGGTCCTAAAGGGCCTTGAACCGGTGCGGGAGCGGCCGGGGATGTATATCGGGTCCACGGGTATTTCTGGTTTGCACCACCTGGTTTACGAGGTGGTCGACAATGCGGTTGACGAGGCCATGGCGGGAGAAGCCACTCGAATAGACGTAACTCTCTTGGCCGACGGGGGGTGTCGGGTTAGCGACAACGGCCGCGGAATTCCGGTCGACCCTCACCCGGACGACCCCAAGAAGTCGGCCGCGGAAATCGTGCTAACCACTTTGCACGCCGGGGGAAAGTTTGGCGGCGAGGGCTACAAAATTTCCGGCGGCCTTCATGGAGTAGGGGTTTCTGTAGTCAACGCCTTGTCTTCACGGCTCGACCTCGAGATTCACCGCGACGGATCCAAGTGGACCTTGTCGTTCAAAGAGGGGGGAAGCCCTATTGGCCGCATAAAGGAAGCGGGCCCATCTAAAAAGCGCGGGACCACGGTTACGTTTTGGCCCGACGCCACCATTTTCGAAGAGATCGAATTTCGGGCGCAAACTCTTATTGAGCGCTTGCGGGAAATGGCTTTTCTTAATCGTGGTCTCGAGATCTGCTTTCTTGACGAACGAACCGACCCAGTTCACGCCGAAACTTTCCACTTTTCTGGCGGGATCATTGATTTTGTAAAACACCTAAACGGCCCTAAAGATCCGCTCTTTAAAAAAGTCGTTGCGTTCGTCGAAACGACCGACAACTCCGAAGTAGATGTTGCCATGCAGTGGAATACGGGCTATCACGAAGGAATTCACTCGTTTGCTAATAACATCGCCACCACTGAAGGCGGCATGCACGAAGAAGGTTTTAAAAAAGCATTAACTAACGCAATTAATAAGTACGCCAAAAGTAAAGGTCAGTTAAAAGAAAATGACGACAACATTGTCGGCGAAGACATTCGCGAAGGGCTCACGGCGATTATTTCGGTAAAGTTGCGGTCCCCTCAGTTTGAAGGGCAAACGAAAACTAAACTGGGCAACACCGAGATGCGCTCTCTGGTGGAAAAAGCCACCAACGATAAGTTTGGCCAGTGGTTGGAGCAAAACCCCTCCGAGGGAAGAGCCATCGTGCAAAAAACCCTTTTGGCCGCTCGCGCCCGTCAGGCCGCTCGCCAAGCCCGCGACTTGACTCGCCGAAAGTCATTGCTGGAGAGCGCGGCCATGCCTGGGAAACTGGCCGACTGCTCATCAAAAAATCCGGAAGAATGCGAGCTCTTCATCGTTGAGGGAGACAGCGCGGGCGGGTCGGCCAAGCGGGCGCGCGATCCTCGCACTCAAGCGATTTTGCCCATTCGAGGGAAGATTCTCAACGTCGAACGGGCCCGGCTCGACAAGATGCTCAAAAACGAAGAAATCCAAACTCTCATCCAAGCCATTGGGGGTGGAGTGGGCGACGAGTTTGATAGCGAAAAAGTTCGCTATCACCGAGTGGTGATCATGGTTGACGCCGACGTTGATGGAAGTCACATCCGCACACTGCTGCTGACGTTCTTTTACCGCCAACTCCCCGAATTGGTTTTACGAGGCCGGGTTTATTTAGCCCAGCCCCCGCTATACCGAGCCGACCTAGGAAAAGAGCGACATTACCTTAAGGACGACGTGGCGTTGCGCGAGTTTGAAACTAGCCACAAAGGCCGCAACGTCGAAGTAAATCGCTTTAAGGGTTTAGGAGAAATGGACTGGGAAGAATTGGGCTCAACCACTATGAACCTAGCCAGCCGCACGCTTCTGCAAGTAACCGCGGCCGACGCGGCCATCGCCGACGAGATTTTTTCTACCCTTATGGGCGATGACGTTGAGGTGCGGAAAAAGTTTATTCAGGAAAATGCTAAAGACGTGAGGTTTATTGATGCCTAAGCCGCCGGCCAAGAAAACTGCGGCCAAGAAAACTGCGGCCAAACCGCCTGCTAAAGCTGCAGCCAAGAAAGCTGCGGCCAAGAAAACTGCGGCCAAGAAAACTGCGGCCAAGAAAACTGCGGCCAAACCGCCTGCTACCACTGCGGCCAAACCGCCTGCTACCACTGCGGCCAAACCGCCTGCTACCACTGCGGCCAAACCGTCCGCCGCCACCGCGCTGGCTTTGGCCGGCGGAGACATTCAGCCCATAGAGATTCAAGACGAAATGGAACGCTCGTTCTTGGATTACGCGATGTCGGTAATTACCGCGCGCGCCCTTCCCGACGCGCGCGACGGACTCAAGCCGGTGCACCGCCGCATTCTTTATTCGATGTACGACTCCGGCACCCGTCCCGATCGCAAGCACCGCAAGTCAGCCCAGACGGTTGGTGACGTTATGGCTCGGTTTCATCCTCACGGCGACACCGCTATTTATGACGCCATGGCCCGCATGGCGCAAGATTTTTCTCTGCGCTTTCCCCTCGTTGACGGTCACGGAAACTTCGGCTCGCCCGACCCCAACGATCGCCCCGCGGCGGCTCGGTACACCGAGGCCCGATTGGCCTTACTGGCTATGGAGATGCTGGGTGAAATCGACGAAGAGACGGTGGACTTCATTCCTACTTATGACGGCGAGAACGAAGAACCCACCGTGTTGCCCGCCCGTTTCCCCAACCTGTTGGTCAACGGAGTGGGGGGAATCGCCGTGGGTATGGCCACCAACATTCCTCCTCACAACCTGGGCGAAGTGATTGATGCGGTTATTTACATGATTGACAACCCCGAAGCCAAAGTGGCCGATCTTTTAAAGATCGTTAAAGGCCCCGACTTCCCCACCGGCGCGTTTATTTTGGGTAAAACGGGCATTAAAGACGCGTACACCACCGGTCGAGGGTCAATCAAGCTTCGGGCAACGCTCGACGTTGAAGAGGGCGCGCGCGACGGAAAGCGAATTGTTATTACGCAGGTTCCGTATCAGACGTCAGTCGAGGCCATCGGCCAGCGTATAGCCGAGCTAGTTAACGATCGAAAACTTGACGGTATCCGTGACGTTCGCAACGAGTCGGCCGGAGTAACCAACCGTCTGGTAATCGAGTTACGTAAGGCCGCCAACGTAAATGTTGTAATTAACCAACTTTATAAATTAACTCAACTACAAAGCACTTTTTCGGTGAATATGTTGGCCTTGGTCGACGGGGTTCCGCGCCTGCTTACGCTTGATCAATCAATCCGAGTTTACCTTGAGCACCAAGTCGAAGTAGTAACTCGGCGCACGCAGTATCGCCTGCGTCGGGCCCAAGAGCGTGAGCACATCGTCGAAGGATTGGTAAAAGCACTCGCGGCCATTGATGCGATCATCAAACTCATCAAAGCCGCCGCCGACGTAGAGGCCGCCCGTAAGGGTCTTATGGCCAAGCCGTTCGCTTTTTCAGAAATTCAAGCGAACTACATCTTGGATATGCAACTACGCCGACTTACTCAACTAGAAGGCGAGAAGCTGCGTAAGGAACTGGCCGAGCTCCAAGAACAGATCAAGGCCTTGCAGTCAATTTTGCAGAGCAAGGAAGAACTTGAAGGAGTCATAAAAACCGAATTAATCGCCACCAAGGAAAAATTCGCCAACCCTCGGCGAACGAAATTAATTGCCGACACCGGTGAACTCGATGTTCTTGATTTGATTGACGACGAAGAAGTAGTCGTGGTGTTAACCAAGAACGGCTACATCAAGACCGTGGCCGCCGACTCGTTCCGCCGCCAAGGTCGCGGTGGTCGTGGGGTGCGGGGCAGCAAGTTGGGCGACGGCGACTATGTAGCCAACCTCCTTACCACCACCATGCATTCGTACTTATTGATGTTCTCTAATCGGGGCAAGGTTTACCGCATACGGGCTCACGAGATCCCTATGCAGGCGCGCACTGCGCGCGGCACCGCTTTGGTCAACCTGGTTTCTCTGGCCGCCGGCGAACAGATCGAAGCGGTAATCGACACCCGCACTTACGAAGAGGGTATGTACCTGATCTTCGCTACCCGCGGGGGACTAGTTAAGAAAACCAAGATGTCGGAGTACGACTCTTCGCTCCGCAACGGCCTTATCGCCCTAAATCTCAATCGAGGCGACGAGTTGGTCCAGGTTATTCAAACGAACGGCAAGAGCGACTTGATGATGACCACCAAGAACGGACAGACCATTCGTTTTGCCGAAGAAGATATCCGCCCCACCGGGCGCGCTTCAGCGGGGGTGCACGGAATGAAATTGCGCGAAGACGACGCGGTGGTTTCTTGTGACTCCTATCGCGAAGGGTCGGTTATGTTATTCATCAGCGCCAGCGGGCACGGCAAGCGCACCAAGGCGGACGCTTTCCATCGCCAAAATCGCGGCGGACAAGGCGTGCGGGGAATGAAGATCACCGAAACCCGAGGCCAAGTGGTGGCCGCGTTTGCGGTGACCGAAGAAGACGAAATCATGGTGTTCTCGTCGGGCGGTAACATTCTTAAGATGCCCGCCGCCGACGTTTCTGTCCAGGGTCGTGACGCCACCGGCGTGCGGGTCACTCGGTTAGCCAAAGGTGAATCGGTGGTAGCAGTAGCACCCGCGCTAGACCATGACGGATCGCCGGAGACAAGCTAATGGCTCGCAGCGCTCCGAGCACGGCTCAATCTGCGTCAGGGGGCCGACGTTACCGACAAACTATTGTAAAGGTCGATCTTTGGACCGCGCTAAAACTTTCTCTTTGCTTTTATATCTCCGCCATGTTCGTTCTTGTTGTTGCCCTGATCTCGCTATGGCTCTTCGCCGAAGCGGCCGGAATTATTAGCAACGTTGAAAAGTTTATTGGCGACCTGTTCTCTGATAAAAGTTTCACCTTTTTGTCAATCAAAGTATTGCAAGCCGTAGTGTTGATCGGGCTTCTGTTCGTCGCCCTGCAAGTGGCGATTACGATGGTCGCGGTTTCGTTTTACAACATATTCGCCGGTCTTTTTGGTGGCCTTGAAGTCACCATAAAAGAAGACGATCCACCGGTGCGCTAATACGGTGGCCGAGTAAGCGAAGAGCCGAGTAGGATTTTGACTTCTCCGGGGCTATAGCTCAGTCGGTTAGAGCGCATCCCTGATAAGGATGAGGTCGCTGGTTCGATTCCAGCTAGCCCCACAGACGACGCGCCGACGCTGAACCCCGGGTCGGCCGTTAGGATTAAACTCGTGTCGTCCGCTTTAGAGAGTTCGCGCCAATCGCCACCACTCCGCTTTATCAACTCCAGCCCCGCGCGCGTCGCCGCGGCAGTTTTGTGGCTGGCCGTAACCATGATAATTGCCGTTGGCGCTATCGCCTCGGTTCGCGATCTAAATAGTGACGACTTGGCCTGGCAGTACCTACTTCACGCGTGGGAGTCAACTGGCCACGCTCAGGGGTGGATTTCTGAAGACGTTTTCCCCGTCCGCTTTGCTCTTTACGCCTTGCTTGAAGTACTGGGCTTCACTGGCCGCGACGAGGTGGTGGTGGCGTCCGTGATTCTAAATTTCGCCGGGGCGTTGAGTTTTTTGGCCGCACTCGCAGTTAGCCAATCAATTCGCGTGCCCGTGCGGGGACGGGTAGTGGTGGGGGTCGGTCTATTGGCTTCTTGGGGGCTGGTGGCGTGGACCGACGTATTCTTTAGCCCCAATTCGCGTTCTTTAGAAATCGGACTCGCGTTGTTAGCCGTAGCGTGGCTTGGAGTTCGCACGATTACTGAACGCCGACGCTCGGTTTTAGCGCTAACGGTTTTAGCGTTGGCCTTGGTTTGGTTCTCCGACCCGTTCGTCTTTCTAGTGATCGCCGCCCCGGCCGGACTGGCCGTCGCCCTTGACGTGCTCAAGCCCGTTCGCCGTCGCGGGAGTTTGACGATTCTGGTGGTATTGGCGCTTTCGGTCTTACTGACGCTGGCGTTTCGGGCCGGGTTGGCGTTATTTGATCTATCTGCCGAGTCGGTGGCCCGCGGAGGGTATTTCTTAACTCCCTTGGGGGAAATTCCGCATCGAGCCCTCGCGATACTCGAACGTTCCGCAATTTTGTTGGGGTTGGGTCAAGAAAATCTGACCCAAGGCTCCGCGCTCGATTTATTAGTCGCGGTTCTTCGCCTCGGTGTTCTGGGGTTGGCCTTAGCGGGCTTGATCGTCACGGTGCGGGAGTGGGGGCGCGCAAGTTTGCTCGCCCGCACACTGGGGTTGAGTCTGATTGCTTGTCCGGCGGCAATGATTTTTATCAATATCTACCCTGACCCCGCCATCATTATCGATCGCTACTTGGTGATGATTTTGGTGGCATTGGCCGGCTTAGCCCTAATCGCCCTTGATCGCGCTCGAGCGAAAGCCGCACGCGTGTCTGGAGTCTTAGTGGCCGTTTTGGTGCTGGCCGTCTTGGTCACCAACTTTTCTAACTGGCGCGAAAATAACGAAACGGTACGCGACGCCAACGCCATTGCCTTAGGCGATGCGGTGTCATTTCAGGAGTGGGATCGCGTTTACGCGAACTACTGGATGGCGGTGCGGCAAAACGAGGTCGCGTCCGGCAATACGCGCTGGGTACCCGTAACGTGTGATCGCAATGGGCCACTTGAACTATTTAAATGGAATAATGATTCGTCGGTTTTACGCACTCGCCCCAAAACAATCGCGGTCTCGGTTGAGCGACAGTACTGTGACTCAAGTGATATCGCCCGTCTTTACGGCCCCCCGACCGACCAAGTCGCCCTTGAGGGCCACGAGTTTTTCGTTTATCGCGACCGCTCCGTTTCGCCGGCCCTAAGAACTTTGCGACCATGACCACAACCGTTCGTCCCGACGAAACTTCGGAAACCTTTGGAGTCTTTGGGTATCACCCCGGGCTCGACGGGGTGCGGGGGATGGCAATGGTGATTATCTTTCTTTTTCACGCGGGGTCGCCAATTTTTCCGGGAGCGGTGCTTTCACTCTCACTGTTTTTTACTTTGTCGGGGTTTCTTATTACCCGCCTTCTGCTCGACGAAGGCGTTCGCCAGTCCGCCATAGACCTGCCTCGATTCTGGGCCCGCCGATTGCGGCGACTTTTACCCGCGGCGTTATTAGGAATTGTTTTTGTAATGGTGCTTTCGGCCACGGTATGGAACCCTGATCCGAACGAACTGCGCACCGATATCTTGGCGTCACTGGGCTACGGCGCCAACTGGCGATTTTTGTTACAAGGCCATTCTTACGCGCAACTATTTCAGGCCCCTTCACCGCTACTGCACTATTGGAGTTTGGCCATTGAAGAGCAGTTCTATTTTTTACTTCCCTTATTAGTTTGGGCCATCGCGCGCAGAACCAACTCACCCCGAGGATTTCGCTTAACTCTGCGGGCTTCGTTGCTCATCGGAATTGCAATTTCGCTAGTGGTAACTACCGTCGCGGCGGCTACGGGAAATACCGATTTCGTGTACTACAGCCTTCCCAGCCGTGCGGGCGAACTATTGGTGGGCGCAGTGGCGGCGACTTCACTCGGCGCAGCTCGACTCGCGCGGCGTCCCGCACCAAAGTGGGTAACCCTCGTCGGCACCCTTGCCCTCATCGCCCTCATCGTTTTGTGTGCCACCGTTACCCGCACTTCTCCGTGGCTGTCGTGGGGTGGCTTTGTCGGTTTCTCGGTCATCTCGTCGTTATTGATCGTGGCCGTGTTGCCGCCCGGACCACTAGCCAAAGCGCTGTCCGTGTGGCCGTTGCTAATGCTCGGGAAAATCTCCTACGGGCTTTACATTTACCACTGGCCAGTAATTCTCTGGCTCACACCCGAGCGAGTTGGGGTAGGCGGAGCGGAGCTAATCCTTATTCAGGCCAGCGTGACTTTGGTGCTGGCGATTATTTCGTACGTATTAATCGAACAGCCAGTACGCCGGGGCCGAGTTCCGCGCGGAGCCGGGGCGCGCTTTGCCGCCCCAGTCGGAATTGTGGCTATGGCGTTAGCGGGGTTATTGGTCACGAGTACGCTCAGTTCGCCGGCGCGGCTGGATTTCGCGGCGGCAATCTCTGTCAACAAGATTCCGGTAACGCTGCCGGCATTCGGCGAAACTTCCGTCGCGTTTTTTGGCGATTCCACCGCGTTAATGACCGCGGCAGGGTTTGAATCTTGGGCGGCCACCTCGCCCAAAATCTCGCAAGGCGGTGGCGCGGCCTATTACGGCTGCGGGATTGTGCGCGACGGCAAAGCGCGCTTCGCCGGTCGCGAACTTACTTTTGAAGCGTGCCGATCAATCCCCGAGCAATGGAGCCAAGCGCTCACCGAAACCAAACCGCAGGTAGCGATAATTCAAGTTGGGCCCATTGAAGCCGACGACCATCTTTTACCCGGCGACACCCAGTGGCGATTTCTCGGCGACCCCGTCTTTGATGACTACCTCACCCGCCGAATGATCGAAGCGGTCGATGTTGTGATTGATCACGGTGCGATTCCGGTGTGGCTGAAGAGTCCACTGATTGAACCGGGGCGCTCAACCCTCCTGCCCAACGACGATCCGTCGGGCGATCCGGCGCGCATGAAACGATTTAACGCAATTCTCGACTCAGTGGCTAAGCGCCGACCCGAATTGAGAATTGTTGATCTGGCCGCGTTCGTCAAACGCTGGCCCGCAGGGGAGTTCGACGTGGTTTTACGCCCCGACGGCGTTCATTTTGACCCCGTGGTAGTCACTGCTTCGGTCGCACCGTGGCTGGAGGCGGAAGTACTTAAGGCCGCGGCCCGTAAGCGGTAACCCTTGTTTTGCGGGCGCGTTTTGTTGCGCCGGTACACTTAGCCGATGAGCGCATGGCGACGAGGTTTGGCGGTGGGCGCTTTAGCGGTCTTGATCGGGCTAGTGGTGCGCGTGTTAGGCAAAAGCGACGTCCCCGTTTCTTCCGGCGGCTGGCGACAACTTGAAGGCCCTGATTTCCGGTGACGACAATTGCCTTGGTCGGCGCGGGCGCCGTGGGCACTCGGGCCGCACGCCAATTAGTAGACACCCCCGGGATAAAGCGATTGTTAATTGCCGATCGTTCTCGTGCTCAGGCCCGTGATCTTGCCGACCGAGTCGGCGGCGAAGCGGTGTCGCTATCAGCTGACGGGTTGGTGGGTGCTAACGCGGTGGCTCTAACAATTCCCAGTAGCGCCGCCGCTCGGCTGGCAGAAAAAATCATTTCCACTGGAGTTCCTGTCGCCACTGCTACCGACGACGAGACCGGCACCGCTGCGTTATTTGCCCTCAACGGGTTAGCTAAAAAAAACTCCACCCAAATTTTTGTGGGCTGCGCGTTGCTGCCCGGGTTGGGCGATGTTTTGGCTCGCCACGGCGCTAACGCACTAGCAAGGGCCGACGAAGTGCAAGCCGCTCGCGTCGGCGCCGCGGGGCCAACTTGTGCGGCTTCTGTTCGTCGCTCTCGTCGGGAGCCCGCGCGTGAATGGTCTAACGGTGAGTGGCAGACCAGCCATCGCTCGGGCGCGCAGTTGGTCTGGTTCCCCGAACCAATCGGCGAGCAAGTTTGTGAGCAAGTTTCGCTCGGGGTAGAAAATCTACGCCGAGCGGTTCCGGAAGCAACTTTTGTTTTGTCCCGGGCGGGCGAAGCGCCCCCTCGTCGTTCATCATTTTCGTTTCGGGGTCGGAGAGAAACGGGCGACCTGTGGGCCGGAGTTCGGATCGAGGTATTGGGTTGGCAGGGGTCAGCGCGAGCGTCGATCGTGTACGGCGCCGTTGAGCACCCCGCCGCCGCCGCGGCCACCGTTTTAGCGATCGCTACGGCTCGCCTCGCGGGGCTCTTGCCCGCGGTGAAACTAGAGCAAACCAAGCCGGGCGCTTGGTCGCTAGGCGAAGCAATCGATCCCACCTCATTTTTGGCCGAATTAGCTGAGCGCGGAGTTCGGGTGGCGGTGTTTGAAGGAGTAGCGGGCTCGCGCTAACGACCGACCATTCTTCAATAAACTACGCTGACCCAATGACCGACACGACCGACATAACCCCCGCGCCGAGCAACCCCTCTCCAAAGACTTCTCGGACGAAACCTAAATTGGCCGGCCTGCGCACTCTGGCCGCCACCGTGTTAGTGATCGTAGGGACGGTGCTGTTAACGCCCGCGATAACGGCTTACTGGTTCAATACCGAGATACTAGATACCGACGCGTACGTTGAAAACGTAACGCCAACTCTCTCGGACCCGGCAGTAACAAAGTTCGTGGCCACGCGGGCTACTGACTATTTAGTTGAGCAAGTAAATTCGCGCACCAATGTGCCGGGCGTCTTGTCCGCCACACTGGGTAGCACTCTCGAGCCCCGAGTCGAAGAACTGCTCACTTTGCCGGTAGTGCAAGATCAATGGGTGGCGGTCAATCGGCTGGCTCACGAGAAGTTGATCAACGCTCTCCAATATGACAACAGCAACGTGGATATTGATCTCACTTCGATTTTAATCACCCTTCAGGCACAATTAGTAGCGAAAGATATTCCGGTGATTAGTTCCACCTTGAGTCAGATAGTTATTCCCCCCGACCAACTAAATCTCCAAATCATTAAGGGCGACTCTGTGAACACGGCCCGCACCGCTTACGATATCGCCGACACTTCACAGTGGGCGTTACCGTTGGGCGTCATAGTGTTGTTTGCCCTCGCGCTTATCGTGGCCTGGCGACGCCGAGGAACTTTATTAGCCATTGGCTTAGCGATGTTTTTAACCGGCGTATTTTTTGTCGTCTCCCTGGCTACTGGTAGCGAAGTACTTAGGGCTACTGGGCGCAGCAAACTTCAAGCCGACGCCGCCTACGCTATAGCCACTTCGATCACCGACTCACTCCGCTCGGACGCATTAATCATCTTGATCTCGGGAGCGGCGTTAGCCGTCGTAGCCGTAGTGTTGTTTGTTTTGCCCAAAATGGGGCCCACAAAAAATAGTTCTGAATAAAAACTAGCCGAGGGGGAAAAAGTGAAACTCAAAATGTCTCCCAACAACCTGGTCCTTGCCGCCATGATTGTGGCGGTTTCGATGACTTTCATCGATCAAACCATCATCGCCTTGGCGGTCCCCGAGATTCAGAAAAACTTGGGTCTATCGGCTTCGGGAGTCCAGTGGGTTATTAACGGCTACGTGCTCGCCCTTGCTTCTGCGTTTATGGTGGCGGGCAAACTTTCCGACGCCTTCGGCCATCGTAAAATGGTGATTTTTGGCTCGGTGGCCTTCGCCGCCGCTTCCGCTGCGTGCGGGTTTACCCCCGTAGGCCCAAATTCAGAAGCTTGGATAATAACGTTTCGAGTGATCCAAGGGGTTGGCGCGGCATTTTTATTCTCCGCCGCCCTCTCGTTAGTGGTGGCAACTTTTCCGCTGCAACAGCGCGGATTTAAATTAGCAATCTTCTTTGCCATAACTGGAGCCATGACCGGTTTAGGGCCACTTCTTGGCGGTTATCTAACCGAGTGGACTTGGCGGGCAGTTTTCTGGGTCAATATTCCCGTAGCCGTAGTGGCTCTGATTCTTATTTCCATCTCCC
>SHUY01000015.1 GCA_009694435.1 Acidimicrobiia bacterium
AAAGATGCCCGAGCTCCATAATCCCAATTAGGTGTTCCTAGTCCAAGCAAGGCGGGAACAAACCAAACGTCACCAGTGTCAGAACAAGTAGCGGCAATCTCGGCCGATTCTTCTGCGCTAGCAATCAGGCCCATATCGTCACGCAACCACTCGATGTTTGTGCCTGCCGCCAGCATTATGGCTTCGAGGCCGGCTAAATCTTTTCCGTTCTGGCGGCGAGTAACAATTGGAAAAGTTCCCCCTAGATAACGCGACTCCTTTACGTCATCGATAGTTCCGTCCAGCACGAGATCAAGCATGGCTCCGGTGCCAAAAGTTATTTTGGCGTCACCCGGGGTAACGCAGCCTTGCCCAAGCAGGGATGCTTGTTGATCGCCCATAATGCCCGCAATTGGCGGTGCCCCCAAAAGCGCGGTGGCTAGACCGTGTAACCCCGACGAATCAACTACCGCTGGTAGCAAAGATTCGGGTATTCGTAAAATGTCCAGTAACTCGGTATTCCATTCACGATTATTTATTTCCCTAAGACCCGTAACCGCCACGTTGGTTCCGTCAGTGATATGCAACTCGCCGTTAGTAAGGGAACTGATAATCCAACTGTCAACCGTTCCGACGCAAAGGTCGCGACTTCGGTCGGGGTCAGCTAGGTCAAGAATGGATTCAATTTTCGTCGCCGATTGATTGGGAGCCAAGTGTTGCCCTTGACCGCGTAGTTCCAAGCAGCGCATGACTGTACGCAAGTCTTGCCAGCCAATTCCGGGCGCCACCGGAACACCAGTTTTCCTATCCCACACCACCACCGACGCTCGCTGATTGGCAATCCCCACGGCATCCACTGGGCCGTGGGCTTCGAGCGCACCCTGGCAAAGTTCAATACTGGATCGAGCCATAGCCGCAGCATCGAATTCAACCAATCCGGGTGCGGGGGTTTGCGGTAAAAGCGGTCGATGGCGCTCTTCGATTATCCGTGCGTCGCCATCGATGATCGCAACGCGTACCGACGAGGTACCGATATCGACGACGAGTATTTTCCCCGTACTTACGGCCACGAGGGTGCAGCCCCAAACTCGCTGGCTAGTCCCAGTTTTCCAGGGTTAAGGATACCGTTGGGGTCGAGCGCAGTTTTAATCTCCGCCAAGACATCGAGTCCAGAACCAAGAGCACTACGCATAAAGCGAGCGCGGTTTAGTCCGACCCCGTGATGGTGGCTAAGGGATCCTCCGGCCGCAAGGACAGCATTAGTTCCGGCATCCCATACATTTCGGTAGTACTGCTCTTTATCTTCCGGCTTGGCGGCAAAAGTGAAATACAGGCATGCCCCATCAGAATAAGCGTGCGACTGATGCGCAGAAACTTGAGCAGTTCCTGAAACGGCGCTGATTGCCGCCCGCGCGTTTTCATAAATCGCGTCCAGTGCATTCCAGCGGGCAGAAATTTCCATAGTGTCAACTACATAGTCAATAGAAATAAGTGCCTCCAACGAACTGACATCGTTGCGGTGGGCTAACCATTGTTCAAGCAAACTTTCACCGTCAAGGACTTCGGCCCCTGCGCATTCTTGTTCCACTATTTCCATTACCGCATCAATGATTAAGGGGTCGCCTTCATCCATAACCAGCAGTGGATGAAGGTCGGGCCCAGTCGAAAAATGACGGTCTCCTTCAATGGCGTCGTAAAGCCGAAGCACGGCCGGAGTCGCCCCTCGCTGCATGATGCGTCGACAAGCATCTAGACCGGCGCTAAAGGTGGGAAAAGCAAAAGCGGCTCGCCGTTCTGCCGCCGGGACCGGATGTAATCGCAGCCGAGCGCTAGTGATGACTCCAAGAGTTCCTTCGCTGCCGACGAATAGTTGGGTCAAGTCGGGTCCACTGGCCGCTCGGGGCGCACCGCCAGTAGTAACCATACGGCCATCAGCCAAAATTGCGTCGAGTCCGATCACCATGTCTTCAATTTTTCCGTAGCGGGTCGAAAATTGTCCTGCGCCTCTACACGCCAGCCAACCACCTACGGTAGATAAGTCGATGGATTGCGGCCAATGACCAAGTGTGCAGTTGTAGTCACGGCGCAGAGTTTCCTCTAACAAGTTTCCAAAAGTTCCCGCGAAAACGTCGACAATCATTGAGTCACGGTCAACCGAAATAATTCCGGTAATGCCAGTTAAATCAAGCACTATGCCGCCGTAAATGGGAATACTCGCACCGCTTACCCCACTTCGGCCCGCCGCGGCGGTCACCGGAACTCTCGCCTGATTGCAGAGCACCAAAACATCAGCGATTTGTTCGCTAGTGGTCGGGCTGACTATCGCGCCCGCCCGTACGCCAACCTCGTTATTTTTGGCCCAAGTCATTGCCAGCGGCCACCAATCGCGACTGGCCTCGGCGATTTCGTTGTCGCCAGTCATAACGCGCGCGCCAGTAGCAGCGATTGCTTGCAGTAACTCTGGGGTTGGGATAATTCGATTAGTGATGAAGTGATCGTTTATTTTTGTGGTGTTATCCCCAAAAGGTATCGGTGGGGTAGGAGCGCCTATAACCGTTTCGGGCATTAGGTGAGATCGCTCGGCAACAGAGTTTCTGGTAGATGAGCCGCTTCGCGCTCGGCGGTAATTGACTCTTGATAGGCGCAAACTCGCCGAGTTATTTCGGCTTCGTCCCAACCCAGTTCTGGCCCAATGAGATTGCCCACATCGATAGCCGCCGCACTGGTCGCGTCCCGGGCCAACAAGCGAGCACGAGTACGCCTATCTAATACATCGTCAATATCTTGAGCCATCTCGTAACGCACAGCAAATATTGCTTCCGCTCGCAAATAAGGGAGTCCAGTAACCAAGGGTTTCCCAAGACGAGGGTCACCAGCAACTAAATCTTTTATTTTTTTAGACTCGCTTCCGTAACGACTAGTTAAATGGAATTCGGGGTCAGTAGATCCGTTGTGGCTGCTCATGCTGGGCTTGAAACCATCGGCCCCGATTAAGGGAAGATTCTTAGTACGACATTTTGTTTTCTGGTTCAGTTCCCTACTAGCAGCATCAATCGTGTCGGAGGCCATACGGCGGTAGGTAGTTAGTTTCCCGCCAGTAATTGTTATTACTCCACTGGCTGAGACTCTGATGCCGTGACGGCGCGAAAGGTCGGCCGTACGTTCGCTATCAGCCTGACGCAACAGTGGCCGCAGCCCGGCCCAAGTCCCGATTACGTCATCTTTAGTCAGTGGTTCTTTAATGGCCGCGTTTATAGCCGTGAGAAGATACTCAACGTCTTGGTCGGTGCATTGGGGTTCTTCTACTCCGTCCTCGTAGTCAGTATCAGTAGTTCCGATGTAAGTGGTATTGCCCCACGGAACGACAAAAATTGACCGGCGGTCTTTGGCTACGGGTAAAACCACCGCAATATCATTGCGAATTTTGCCCCACGGAACCGTGATGTGAATGCCTTTAGCGGGGCGAATGGAATTAGGGTCGGTGTGTTCATCAAGAGTTCTAATTTCATCCGCCCATACTCCCGTAGCATTGATAATGATTCGAGCCCGCACGTCAAACACTTGCCCGTCGGCTTTCACTCGCGCGCCGCTAACCGGTGTTTCACCTCCACCAATCAGTTCAGTAACGCTCGCGCCATTAGCTACTACTGCTCCGTTCGCCGCCGCCGTGCGGGCGATAGCCAAAGTGAGACGGGCGTCGTCAGCCTCACCGTCGTAGTAAATGTAAGCACTGGACACATTTTTGCTCCGAAGTTCGGGCATATGCGCTAACGCTTCGCCCCGATTGATGCGCTTATGGGTTTTGCGGATGCGCAAGCCTCCGGTTAAGTCATACATCCACATCGCCGCCCCTAAAGCCCGGGCAATTTTGCGATTGATTAGCCCATCTTTACTCAAGATTGGTATCAAAAATGGCAACACCCTTACGAGATGCGGTGCATTGCGCAAAGCAATCTGGCGTTCTAAAAGAGACTCGTATACCAATTTGTATTCGCGTTGTTGGAGATAGCGAATGCCACCGTGAATTAGTTTTGATGATTTTGATGACGTTCCCGAAGCGAAATCGTCGCGCTCCACTAGCGCGGTGCGCAGTCCTCGACTGGCGGCATCAAGTGCGCAACCCACTCCAGTTATTCCGCCGCCCACGATCAAAACATCGAACTCTTCGGTGGCGAGGCGCGCTAATGACGTGGCGCGGTCAAAATCAGAGATTCCCATTAGCCCTAGGCTACCGACGCGAGATGTTATTGGTCGCTTTGACGGCGCTAGGCGACTTGGCCGGCCGATCCGTCAGCGGTAATAACGCCGAGATCGGCTTGCGCCCACGCCTGCATTCCTCCCTGACAGTTAATGGCGTTTAGCCCTGATCCAATTAGTGCTTCGGCGGCGGTGGCCGAACGGCCCCCTGACCGGCAGATCACCAAAATTTCGCTATCGGCCGGTATCTCGCTCACGCGACTCGCCAGTTCGCCGAGCGGGATCCAGGTGGCCTCAGGGGCGTGGCCCATCTCCCACTCGTCGGCTTCGCGTACATCGAGCAAAAACGCTCCCGCGTCAATTCGGTTAATTGCCTCAAGCGGTTCGACCTCAGGAATCATTAAGAAACCTTAGCCGTTTTGGCGGTTAACTTGCGAGAGAATCTCGTCCTTCAACCCACGCCAGCGACGGGTGGCGCAACTTCGACAATAAGCGTGCTTCAATTTGTCGCACTCGTTCTCGAGTGATTCCCAACTCGGCCCCAATTTCATCAAGGCTCAAAGGGGTTTGACCGCCGAGACCAAAGCGCAATTCAACAATTTTTTGTTCTCGAGGCGAAAGAATTCCCAAGAGTTCACTAATCACCGATTGGTGGGCTTTTTGGTTAATTACCGAATCAGAAAACTCGGAGTCTTCGTCGCCGACCGTATCTCCAAGAACCATAGAACCGTCATTGTCGTCTCCAATAGGTTGATCGGTACTGGCGACGGCTGCCGGTAACGATCGCAACTCAGTTACCCGTGGAGCAGTTAACCCAGTAGCAATGGCTAGTTCTTCGTCGGGGAGTCGGTGTCCCGCTTGAGTTTCTAATTCGTCCGCGGTACGCGACACTAAGCGCAGATCGTCCTCCACGTGTACCGGAAGGCGAATAGTGCGTCCGCTGTCAGCCAATCCTCGGCTAATAGATTGGCGAATCCACCAAGTTGCGTAGGTGGAGAACTTAAAGCCTTTTTCAAAATCGAATAGTTCTACTGCTCGCATCAATCCCACGTTGCCCAGTTGGATTAAGTCGCCGATCGGCAAACGAGTACCAGAATAACGGCGAGCAATTGATACCACTAAACGTAAATTGGCGCAGACGAAATCTTCTCGGGCTCGCTGACCTTTACGCATGGTCAATTCCAATTTGCGGCGCTCGGCCGGGGAGAGTTTGGTGCGGCCGGTCAACTTTTCGGACGCCTCTTGCCCCAACTTCACCGCCAGCCCCAGTCGGGCTTCGTCTTCTTTGGTGAGCAACTGATAGCGGCCGATCTCTTCTAGATATGCCCCTACGGAGTCCTTGTCGCCGCTGTCGACAGACCGACTTTTCTTAGTTTTAGTAGCCATAATTACCCTCCACTAGATAGATGGGTATAGAACTTGTTCTAGTGATAACTCGCCTGCGCCCTCAGTTATTCCTTCCCGCCCTTATTGGATTTTTGGCCGTGGGGGGCCTTGGGGCGGGCTGTTCGTCAAGTTCCACTTCTGCCCCTTCGCCCTACTGTCAAGCGGTCAATCGTCTTGATTCCCTTGATCTTTTTTCTGACGTTTCCTCTTCGGCGATCAAATCGGGTCTGGCTGAAATGCTGCGCCTAACCCGCCGGGCCGCTCGGGTTTCCCCGTCTTCAATCAAAGCCGACGCAATGGCCGCAGTAGTTGCCCAAGAGAAATTTAACGGAATCTTCGCCAGTCACGATTGGGATTTTTCTACCACTAATCTTGACCCGGCTTTTACTGAACTATCGGTCGCTATTGAAACATCGGGCGTCTACTTGCGGTTAGAGGAGTATCGAGCCCGGGTCTGTTCCCCCGCCGGTACCGAAACAGCCTGATCCGGCCGCCCGAGACGACCAATAGACGCGAAGTGCGCCATCATGTAGGTATGGCGTTTCCGATCCCTAGTGAATTGGCTGAAGTGGCCGCTAGCACACTGCGCAGCGGATTTATACGCGCGTTACGGGTTGATCCCGAAGAACCCATCTTTAGCACTGAAGGTGACGCGGGGTGGTTCGGTCCCGAATCGGTGGTGTGGAGAGTTCATTCCGACCTCTCTACTTTGGTGGGTGGTTTGCGGGCTTTGCTTTATCAAACCTTGCACCCATTAGCAATAGCGGGGGTGGCTGAACACTCGGACTACCGTCACGATCCGTGGGGTCGATTGCACCGCACGGCTGAGTTCGTTGCGGCCACCACTTACGGAACTAGTGAAGAAGCTCAAGCTGCGGTTGAAGTGGTTAAGCGGGTGCACCAACACGTCAAAGGGGTTGCCCCCGATGGACGGCCGTATAGCGCCAACGACCCAGATCTTTTAGCGTGGGTTCACGCCACCGAAGTCGATAGTTTTCTCGCGGCTTACAACCGTTACGGGCCTGGTCTTTCACCGGCCGACGCCGACCAGTATGTGGCCGAAATGGCCGTCGTGGGCCGCGCGCTTGATTCTGATCCCGTACCCGAAACCACCGCTGAGTTGGCCGAGGTGATCGCTCGTTACCGAATCCACGCTAGTCCCCAAGCTCGAGAAACCCTGAAGTTCTTAGTGTTCCCTCCGCTCGACTGGAAACTCCGACCCGCTTACGGATTGGTGACCGCCGCGGCGATTGAGTTACTACCCGTTACCGCTCAGATCGAATTGCGCCTAATTTCGCCTCCGTTTGCGGGGCCGGTGGCAGTTCGCCCGGCTTTACGCACCTTGCTCAACACTTTGCGGTGGGCTTTAGGCGAATCTCCATCTTTGGTCGCGGCTAGGGAGCGCACGGCAAAGGATAATTAGCCCAGTCTATTTGGCGAAACGCAAGCGATGTTTAGTGCGATACCAATAGCGTGCCGACAACTAATCATCGCCTTCATCTACTGACTCGGGGGGTACTGGCCGCCACTGCGGCGGCTCTGCTGGCCTTGGGTGCCGCCGCGTGCCAAACCGCCCCTACTCCCAGCGATCCCCCCGCTTCAACTACTCCCACTACCGCGGCTCCGGCTACTCCCACTAGCGTCCTTTATGGTGCTGCGTGCGCCCGCACTTTGGTCGCGGGGGCATCGGCCACGGTGGCGAGCGCAGCAATTACAGAAGCCTCGGGAATAACCGCCAGTCGAGATCATGCTGACGTGTTTTGGGTTCATAACGACTCCGGCGATAGTGCACGGATTTTTGCCGTCAGTCGGGCCGGGGCCGACCTTGGGGCTTGGAGTGTCCCCAGTGCTAGTGCGATTGACTGGGAAGATATTGCTATTGGCCCGGGCGCATCGTTGGGAACCGACGCGCTTTACATTGCCGATATTGGCAACAACGCATTAGCGCGCTCAACGGTGGTTTTGTATCGGGTGGCTGAACCCGACCCCACCGCTGGTGGCGGCACAACTGCGAGTGCGGAAGTTCTGACCCTTACTTATTCTGACGGCCCCCATAACGCCGAAGCGCTATTGGTTGACCCTGCCGATGGGTCAATTGTGATTGTTACTAAAGAAGCATCCGGCAACGCAGGGATTTATACCGCCCCCGCATCTTGGGGATCATCGGCGGCATTGACCCGAGCAGGACAGATCTCTCTTGGCGCTGGAACTCTAGTTACCGGTGGTGAAGTGGCCCCTGACGGTGAAACCATTGCTTTACGCACCTACGGATCGCTGCTGGTCTTTAATCGGCCCGCGGCTACTTCGATTGCCACTGCCCTTAGCGGAACTTCGTGTTCCGCTCAAGTGGCGGCCGAAGGGCAAGGCGAAGCGGTGGCGTTCTTGGCCGACAGCACCGGCTACGTAACCCTCAGCGAAGGCGTTCACCCCGACCTTCACTTCTTTAGCCGCTAAAGCCATCGCGGACACAGTTTTTCCGCCCGTAAGCGCGCTGGCCTCTCAATCGTCAGGGCTAGTGATGCCAACTGGCGTCAATCCCATAGACAACGAGGACGATGATGATTAAAGAGTTGCGGTTCCGAATTTTGTTTCTTACGGTTATCAGCGTGGTCGCATTATTCGCGCTGGCGGCGTGCGCTCCAATCGCGCCTCCACCCGCTACGGCACCACCCGCTACGGCACCACCCGCTACTCCAGGTTCACCTCCGGCTCCAGGAGTAACGCCCGGCGTAGGGGAGCGCTACTCCATTGGCACAATAAATGTTGCTGACATATGGGTTGATCCAGTTAGTGGCTCCGACACCAATAGCGGGGCAACTCGCACTCAAGCTCTGCGGAGCGTGGGCGAAGCGTGGCGGCGCGTACCGGCATCAGTTGTTTTAACTCAGGGTTACCGCATTCAACTAGTGGCGGGTGAATACCCTGAAAGCTCGCTCGTCAATTACTGGGAAAATCGTTGGGGTACGGCCACGAATCCAATAATCCTTAACGCAGTCGATGGCCCCCACACCGCAGTATTCCGTAGCGACATGAATGTTTTTAACACTCGTTATCTATACGTAATCGGGGTTGATATTTTGCCTAATCGGGACGCTTTCCATTGTGAGCAGTGCAGTTATATCCTTCTACGCCAAATGGAACTATCGGGTGGCGCCCGGTCTGCTCACGAAACGATCAAAGTCAATCAGTCCAATCATGTCTACATTGAAGACTCCAATATTCATGGTGCCGACGACAACTCAATCGACTTCGTCGCGGTGCAGTACGGGCATATCCGGGGTAACCGTATCCACGACGCACAAGACTGGTGTGTTTACACCAAAGGTGGCTCAGCTTATATAAGTGTTTCCGAAAATGAGATCTTCAACTGTGGCACCGGCGGGTTCACCAGTGGCCAGGGTACGGGGTTTGAATTCATGACCAGCCCGTGGTTGCACTACGAGGCTTACGGAATTTCGGTCACCAATAACATTATTCACGACACCGAAGGTGCGGGCTTAGGCGTCAACGGTGGCTACAACATTCTCATGGCCTACAACACCCTCTATAGAGTGGGGTCACGCAGCCACGCAGTGGAGTTTGTCCATGGTGCTCGGGGTTGTGACGGCGATACGGCCACTTGCGCGGCCCATCAAAGTGCGGGGGGTTGGGGTGGCACTGGCGCTGAGGGTCAGTTTATCCCGAGTAAACACATCTATTTCTTCAACAACATTGTCTATAACCCCATCGGATTTCAATCACGCTGGTCTCACTTTTCGGTACACGGTCCTTTGACTCCTCCTAGCCAAAGCAATGTCGCTAGTCCGGCTCGAGCCGACGAGGACTTGCGCATCGCGGGGAACATAATTTACAACGGTCCCGCCGATTTAGATTTAGGTCTTGAAGACGGTTGCGCTTCGTCTAATCCCACTTGCAATTCCACTCAACTCCGAGCCGATAACGCTATTAACACCATTTTGCCACAACTAGTTAATCCGGCCGGGGGAGATTATTCACCGGTGGCGGGTGGAAATGTAGCTACGCGGGCTTCCGTAGTGATCCCCAGTTTTTCTTGGAGTGATGCGCCTAGCGTTCCCGCGGTTCCTGGTGGCTCTACGAATAATGCCGTAGGTCGTAACCGCTCTGGCGCGGTGCGTTCGGGCTGGGGATGGCCGGGGGCGTACTGATCGCTTTAATTACGAACGCCGAGGCCGGCGAGGGACGAACGGGCTGGTGCGGGCTACGTATTCTTCGTAGCCGGGGCGCTTTTTAACTAAAGACTTTTCGAGCAGCGTCACCCCCGAAACTCTTCGTAAAAATATGGTCATAACCAGAGCGCCAATAAAACCAATTGCTCCGAGTCCGGTTTCCGCAGCCACTAGGGCAATTCCCCACCATACGCAGGCATCGCCGAAATAGTTTGGGTGACGGGTGTACCGCCATAATCCTCGGTCCATTACTTTGTCCGCATTGTCGGGGTTGGCTTTGAACCGCACGAGTTGAGCATCACCAATAGCCTCAAAGCCCAGCCCTAACGCCCAAACCAAGATCCCGATTACTCCAAGAATTCGTAAACCCGGATCATTAGATACTTGGCCGAGTTGCACCGGTAACGAAACTATCCACATCAACACCCCCTGGAGGGCAAATACGGTAAATAAACTTACCCACCAAAATCGCTCACCCCAATGGCGCCGCATGGCTTGGTAGCGAAAATCTTCCGGTGTTCCCCAATTGCGCCACCCTAGATAAATCGATAACCGTAATCCCCAAAGCGTAACCATGGTTACTAATACCCACTGGCGTAGGTCGTAACCCGAAACCGTCGCCCTAACTACCCAGGCCACGACGACGAAACCAAATCCCCATACGGGGTCAATGATCGACGCGTTGCGTTTAATCAAACTCACAACCCAAGTCGTGAGCATCAAAACCGCTATGGCGGCTGCGGAAACAACGAGAGCGGTAGCGGCAGGGCTCATTAGTTACTAAAGGTACTTTGTCGAGCTAATAGTGCGTCATCAATCTCTCGATCAACGGCCAACCAAGTGTTGTCAAGCCATAAAGTGAATTCGGCCTCTTGGCGAGGAACTTCAGCCCGCGCGATTCGACGAAGCCACAAATGGATCGGGTATTTCCCGGGAACACCCTTTAAAATTCCGCTGAAGGTGTCTAGCCCTTCAAAACCCACGTGGCTCAAAATAACTATGTCCGCAGTGGGTGCCCCCGAAACCAAGGCGTAACTCCCAGCTGGGCGAGGAGGCAAGAGGTGTTTTAGCGCTCGCAGTCGATTTGCTCGCTCTGGGTCGCGCTCACCAATTTTCTCTAATGCCCGAGCAACTTTTTTTGGATTAGCTCTAGTTCCTTCAGGGAAAATAGTCGCCACTCCATCGGCTCCCATTCCGGCCGAAAGCGCTTTTAGCGCGGCCAATTCAGCGGCGGCGTCGACCGCACTGCGATCAAGGAAATGATTATCGCCTCGGTTTCCGGCCACATCAAGACAAGGGTCCGACAACAGTTCCCGCTTTAAGACGTAGCGCGGGATTGTAGCCGCAGTAGGGGCCACAATGAATAGCGACACCACCGAGTCGGCCAAACTGGCGTGGCGGGCCAGTACCACCACCGGCCCAGGCGAAGTGAGTTCCTTACCGTCAATTGTCAGTTTTAGGCCACAAGTTATTCGCAACGCTCCAACCACTCGGGCCGCCCACCAGCGCTGCAAAGTGTTGAGCGGCACCTGATTGTTTACTTGACCAGTAACCCATATAAAGAAAGAAATCATTAGCCCGGCTACCTCTATCCAAGCCCAACAAAAGGCAAAGGCGACTAAGCGTAAGTGCGGCATTCGCTGCGGAGCACGGACGAGGTCATAGAGACCAAGAACTACTATCCATACGGGTAATAAAACTGTAAGTGCCATGGCGGCTAGAAAGATCGCCGGCACGCTAACGAGCCTTCGCTTTATGGTCGTGCTGCGCTTACTCACTTTAATTATTTTGCCCTGCTCACAATTATAGATTTAGAGTCAGACGGGCCGAGGAGTATTTAAGAACTCCGCGTTATCATGCAAAATAAGTTTGTGGTCGCTTTCATCAAACTCTTTCAACTCAGTTAAGTAGTCCAGCGGCTGGGGCATCCCTTCAATATGAGGCCAATCGGATCCGAAAATCACTCGGTCAGTTCCCATTACTCGGGCCACTTCGTATACGTCATCTTCCCAAAACGGGTTAATCCATACATGGCGTAAAAAGGTTTCCGCTGGGTCCTCGTCAAAGTAGTTGTAAGTCTTGTTTTTTATGGACCGAAGTTTCTTCATTAGATCGGGCAAGAATTCCGCCCCGTTTTCTACCGAGGCAATTCGTAAGTTGGGGAACCGGTCAAACAATTTGCCGAAAACCAATGTGATCAGAAAATCGTAAGCGGCTCGTTCTATGGCAAACATCCGCACCGAAGGACCAAAACCGCCACCACTAAAGTTTGAACTAAAGGCATCGTTGGCGTAACCCTGGCTGGAGTATCCCGAATCGCCCGCGTGGACTACTACGGTTATTCCCGCTTCGTTGACTCGAGCCCAAAACGGGTCAAACATCGGGTGAGTGGGAGGATATTGACCCGTGGCCGTGATCGGTGCCGCCGGCCTCATAACCACTACCCGCGCGTCGCGCGCTAACGCCCATTCGAGTTCGCGCACTGCCCACTCGGGATCGGCTAACGAAATATAAGGGGCCGCATAAATGCGGTCTTGATAATTACAACCCCAATCGTCTTCCAACCAACGGTTGAAAGCGGTAGCCATAATAGTTACGCCTTCGGGGTCGTTCTTAAGCAACTCTTCGTATAAAACACCCAAAGTGGGAAATAACCAAATCTTTTCTAAACCTTGTTCGTTCATTACCCCAACTCGTGCGTCGCGGTTTATATATTCGGGGCGGATTGGCTCCCGCTCCCGCAAAAACTCCAGCGGGTTTTTACCCTCAGGGTTTCCGCGGAAGTAATCGTGCATGGCTCCCGCTTTAGCAATGGGATTAAAAGTCGGGTTCATCACCGCACGACTTACTTTTCCTCCGACCACGTGGTATCGCCGTCCATTAATTTCACACCACTCAACTATCCGAGACCCGAGTTTGGGGTCAAGGTGGCGGGTGAAAGCGTCGAGGGCTTCGTAGTAGTGATTATCAGCGTCAAAGACCGGAAACCCAAGGTTGTCGGCGTCCATAGCGATCCCCTTTATCGTTGCGACTAATCCTTATCCTAGAGCGTAGATGCTCCTGTCCCGTCTCGGCTGATGCGGGGAGAATCGCTAAATCCTAAACGGATAAAGCGGATCCGCCGACTCCGAAACGATTTCTTTGTCCGATACGATAGTCAGTTCATGCAAAGTCTCAAGCGGTCCTCGGCGCGCCCACGCCGTTTTTTTGCTGGTGCGCTGATACTCACGGGCGCGGTGGTGTTGTCGGGTTGTCTTCCCCCGCCGCCACCACCTCCGGTAGGACCGGGAACTATCGCCGGACCGAGCGAACTTACTGCTGCCCAGATCGCCGCCTATGTGTGTTCGGTAAAAAATTGTGCTCCCGGTTCAAATGTTCCCCCGTCGTGGAAGCCCGAGATAACTCCTGAACAGATGGCCCAACTTTATATTGACGAAGGCAATGCGGCGGGTGTTCGTGGTGATATTGCTTTTGTCCAGTCAATCTGGGAAACCGGTTGGTTTGCTTGGCCTAACTCACCTGATCCCGCCACCGTCCCCGTTCCCGCCCCCGGCGATAACACTTGGGCGGGGTTCGTACTGGCGCGTGACCACAATTATTGCGGCATGGGTGCCTACGGTGGCAGCACTCGTTTTATGCGTAAAGATTTTCCCTACCAAGGTGTACGAGCTCAAATCCAACATCTACGCAACTACGCCGACGCGGGTTCGCGCTCAACCAATCTGGGTTACCCGATGGAGCCTCGGCCGTATTTAACTGCCAGTTCGTACGACTCATTTACCTACAAAGGCAAAGCTCCGCTCTGGGTTGACCTCAACGGCAAGTGGGCCGTCCCTGGAGATACTTATGGGCAAAATATCTTGCGTATCTACAATGATATGCGGGCCTCGGTGGGTCTAGGCCCAGTAACGCCAACGGGAGATATGGGCGTGGCCAGCGAACTCGATTCCTGGGGATCAGACCTGCTCGACGCAACGGCCCGCAACTGATCGTGCTACGGTTTTCCTAACACGAAGTGGTCTTTACCTCTCGTGATACCTAACCGTGGTTTTGAGCCTTTAGTACCGGAGAATATCTACAAGTGAATTTCTGTACCACCCACTCCACAAGTTGGAGTTTTAGCCTCGGCTCACCTTCTCAGACTCGCATTTTCTCGCGCGCTCCGTTTATGCTCGCGCGAGCAATTAATAGCGAGTTACCGATCCACGATGCGCCTACACCCGTAGGTGGCTTCGAGGGAAAGCAATAGAAATAGTAAATAACTAAGAAATACTAAAATAAAGGAGCAATACCATGCCGCAGGGCACCGTTAAGTGGTTCAACGCCGAAAAAGGTTTCGGATTCATCTCCCGTGAAGGGGCTGACGATGTTTTCGTTCACTTTTCTGCGATCGAAGGAACCGGCTACAAATCCCTCGAAGAGGGTCAGCGCGTCGAGTTCGAAGTAGGCCCCGGCCGTAAAGGCGAAGAGGCTCGCGACGTAAAGATCATCTGAACTAAAGCATTCGGTAGATCCGGTGGGTTCGGGGTTCTTGTGGCCCTGAACGCACCGGTGAACCGGCCAAATTTTTCTAGTTCTTAAATATTTTCGTTTAGCCGCCCTCCACTCGGCGTATCGCCTTGCGATCAGTGCCGGTGCCGGGCTGGCCAATCTCTATCCCTTCGGGAAGCTCTACGTGCATTTCACTCATGGTGTCTATTGTCGCGCTTCCTTTTATTAGCGTGGCGGCCAAAACGTGTCCCCCGTGTTGGTGATCATCAGAAATGAAGTGCAAGTGGTACCCCGGGACTTCTAGTCCGGCCGTATTATCCGGAAATCTAAACCCCAAGAGGGTCCCGGTAGCCGTAGATAGATTCCATTCGGTTTGGTGGGCGGTTACCTCGAGTAGAGGAGGGTAGGGCGGTGTTTGCGCAGCCACGCTGCGTAATCGCAACTCACTAAATTCACCGTCGACCCTTACGGCTGAAACGATATCGGTGGCCGGACTTAGGCGGTCAAGAGCGCCGTTCAGGCTTTTTAAGTCGAGCGGCCCCGTTAGTTGAATTTGATGAGCCGGAGAAAAATCGCAAACCACGGCAAAAGGAGTGAGAGTATCGTCGGCAACTCTTAAAACTTCTCCCCCCGAATTGATATTCCAACATTCACCGTCGAGGATAAGCATTTCTCCGTCAAGACGCTGCAGGGTTCCTATTCCGAAATTGCCGTGGGCGAGCAGCTCGCCCACGGTTATATCGCCGTCGTAGCGGCCATCCATAACCGCATCGAGGGTGCTGGTCTGCCAAACCACGCCGCTGGCGGTGGGATCTTGGTCAAACCCGTCGCGGCGCATAGCGCAAACGTGAAGAGCGCCGATGAGTCGGTGGTCGATGATGTCTACGGCCATTGGTCTAGAGGTTATCGGGCTCGTAACGCGGGTATCGTTTTAGCCCTCAGAGTGCGCTAGACTAATCTCTTAACTCATTCTCTGGCCCGATGTTCTGGCCTGAATGTCGCCCGGCTTGCCCGGCCAGAGACCTCGAAAGGTATTAAGTGGAAACTCGTTCTGATCTTCGCAACGTTGCCATTATTGCTCACGTCGACCACGGTAAAACTACTTTGGTCGACGCCATGTTGCGCCAAACCGGTACTTGGGACGCGCACCAAGAAGTAGCCGAACGAGTCATGGACTCAATGGATTTAGAACGCGAAAAAGGCATCACGATTTTGGCCAAAAACACCGCCGTGGTGTACGGGGACGTAAAAATCAACATCATCGACACCCCGGGCCACGCAGATTTTGGTGGCGAAGTTGAACGAGGGCTAACCATGGTCGATGGGGTAGTCCTTTTGGTCGACTCCAGCGAAGGCCCACTGCCGCAAACTCGTTTTGTTCTTCGTAAGGCGCTCGAGTCTCGCCTACCCGTTATTTTGGTAGTCAACAAGGTCGACCGCCCTGACGCTCGAGTTGCCGAAGTAGTTAGTGAAGTTGAAGAGCTTTTTCTTGATCTCGACGCCGATGAGCACCAGATTGATTTTCCTATTGTCTATTCCAATGCTCGTGCGGGGGTTGCTTCACTAGATCCTTCTGACCCCGCTCTCACGCTTTCCGAAGGCGCGTCGAGTGATGGGCTCAAGCCGCTATTCGAGGTAATTCTTGATCGTATTCCTTCCCCGGTTTATGACCCTCAGCATCCACTTCAAGCACTCGTGACTAACCTTGATGCGTCACCCTACGTAGGCCGCATCGCTTTATGCCGCGTGCGTCACGGTACTTTGCAACGCGGTAAGCCGGTCGCTTGGTGTCGTGCTGATGGAACCATAGAAACCGTTCGCATCACAGAACTTTATATAACCGAAGGGCTTGATCGCGTTGACGCCGACGAAGTCGGACCAGGCGAGATCGCCGCGATTGCTGGATTAGCCGATGTAACTATTGGTGAAACTTTGGCTGACCCCGATGACCCGCGCTCGTTGCCGGTAATTAACGTTGATGCCCCCAGCCTTTCGATGACGATCGGTATTAATACGTCGCCTTTGGCTGGCGTTGACGGATCAAAACTTACCGCTCGGCAAGTGCAAAACCGTTTAGAAAGTGAATTAGTTGGTAACGTTTCTTTGCGAGTTTTGCCCACCGAACGCCCCGATGCGTGGGAAGTTCAGGGTCGAGGCGAACTTCAATTAGCAGTACTAGTAGAAATGATGCGGCGTGAAGGTTTCGAACTTTCAGTTGGCAAACCTGAAGTAGTAACCCGTGAAATTGATGGCAAGATTCATGAGCCGGTTGAGCGAGTAGCTATTGATGTCCCTGAGGAGTTCTTGGGTGTGGTCACTCAACTTTTAGCGCTCCGCAAAGGTCGCCTTGAACAAATGATTAATCACGGCACGGGCTGGGTGCGCATGGAGTATCTCGTAGCCGCTCGTGGTCTGGTTGGTTTTCGCACCGAATTTCTTACCGAAACCCGAGGTTCCGGACAACTCCACCATGTATTTGAAGGCTACGAACCGTGGCATGGCGACCTACGAGCTCGTCCCACCGGAAGCATGGTTTCTGACCGCCGAGGCTTTACCAGCGCTTATGCCATTATGAATTTGCAAGAACGAGGTCAATTACTAGTTGGTCCCGGAGTGGAAGTTTACGAAGGAATGATTGTCGGAGAAAACGCTCGTGCCGGCGACATGGACGTAAACCCCAATAAAGAAAAGAAACTCACTAACCATCGGGCTGCGGGTTCTGACGATTTAGTTCGCTTGGTGCCCCCTCGCCCGATGTCTCTTGAGCAGGCGCTCGAGTTCATTTCTGCTGATGAATGTGTAGAGGTCACTCCGAGCAATATCCGTTTGCGCAAAGTAGAGCTCGCAGCATCAACCCGCGGTCGTGATAAAGGTCGTTCGAAAACAGGAAAGTAAGTAATTAGATAAGGAGGAACACCATGGCTGGACGTCAACGCACAACATTCGCCAAACTCCAAAAGGAGCGCGCCCGCCAAGAGAAGCAGTCGGCTAAGCGGGCTAAGCGACAGGGTATTGAGTTGATTCCCGACATTGACCCCACTCCGGTCGCCGACTTAAACGACCCATCAACTTGGCGTTACGCCGACGAGATTGCCGCCGAAGAAGAACTCGTTGCTGAAGCCGAAAGTGCGGCTGAAGCCGAGGATAACGAGTCGTAAGTCTTTATCGGATTTAATCTAAAAGGTCGTCGAGTGCCGCAAGCGCGAAGCGAGGATCGGGGTCAACGAGGATTCCGTGAAGGCCCAATTCGCGTGCGGCATCTACATTGGGGGCGAAATCGTCAAGAAATATCGCTGCCCCTGGGGTGCTCACCCCTAACCGGGTAAGGGTGCGGAGATAAATCTCAGGATTAGGTTTACGAATCTTTTCTTCGGAGGAATCCACTACTAAATCAAATAACTCGTCGACCGGCAGTCTTTCCCGCCACACGGAAGAAAACTCCGCGACATTGTTGGTGAGAATTGCGGTGCGCAGTCCCATCTCTCTAAGCCCACGCACATGATCAACCACTACGGTTCGATCGATGCCGTCGTCACTCATTCCTCCGAATAAATCAGCGGCGTCAAATTTAATTCCCTCGCGCTTAGCCTCTACGCCAATTTTTTCTAAAGCCGTGGTTAAATCGAGTTCCCCCCGCTCAAGTTGATGCCATGGGTGGTCAGTATCTCGTTGGTAATCGCCAAAGACAATTGCGAGAACCCTCTCGGGGGCAACGCCTTGCGCCTCGGCGTAAGTGTGGGCAGCAGAAAACGGCGACGGGGTGAATACGCCGCCGTAGTCAAAAATTACTGCTTCGATTTCGATGGCCACGAGTATTTACTTTCCGCCCGCCATCGCTATGGCGGCTAAACGGTTGTTGTTGCCCACGTCGGTTACTTCAATGCGTACCCACGAACCCATTCGCCGGGCAGTGGCTCGTATGGGACCAACGCGAATTGCCGATAGGTAACGCACCTCTAATTCATTTGGCGTGGGCGCGTCGACGAGAGATAGCAATGCGTCTTCGGCAATGGCTGAAATGGCACCACCTTGGACCGTCTCGGCCCAGTTAAGGATGCGTTGCGTACGTGGTGCTTCGACTATCCCGGGGGCAACGGTGTAACTCTGAAGTAGCTCGGATACTGGGGCCGAAGGTCCGGTCATCCACGGTCCCGCCTTGGCTAAATCGTCGATGCGAGCAATACCTAAATCTTGCGGCCGAGGCGAGGCGATAAATGTTCCGAGTGATTCGGCTACCACCTCTTCACTTCCCGCGATAGTGAAAGTGGCCTCGGTGAATATAAGGGTGCGACCGATTTTGAGTAATCGGCCAGTGGCGATCAACTCTGATCCCAACGAAACTGGTGAGGTCATACGCACGCTTAAGTCTGCCGTCATGCAAACCTGAGGTTGGGTGTGTTGATTGGCAAGTGACCCAGTGACGATATCGGCCCAAGTCAAAAGAACCGATGGGCGCACTAGGTCGCGCCCGGGGAGACAAAGTTCAGTAACAATTTTACCCCGACCCACCAAAGTGTCACCGTGAGGTTCTACTGAACAGCCCAACTCGGAAGTAAAACCGATACGGTCGCGCGGATCGCTTCCCTGATTTTGTGCCACTAATTCAACCCTGTCGTAAACGGATAAAAAACCACTCTATAAGTGCTAGGTAGGAATCTATCGGCTTATTCCCGTACCAAGTGCTATTCATAATTTTCCCTGATCTTGGTCCGCTCTTTAGTGGTCGGTCATCTGCTTGTTACTTGACTCAGCCATACTTTGACTCATGACCTCAACCGCAATCTCCGTCCAAGCTCGCAAACGTATCGCTCTAGTCGCTCACGACAACGAGAAAGCCAATTTGCTGGAGTGGGCCATAGAGCATCGTGAGTTGTTGGCGACTCACGATCTGCTGGCAACGGGAACGACCGGAAAGATGATGGCCGAAAATCTCGATCTCCCCGTTGAGCGCTTGCGCTCGGGGCCGCTGGGCGGTGATCAACAGATTGGAGCTCGCATAGTCGACGGTTTGGTTGATGTTCTGTTGTTTTTCTGGGACCCCCTTGAGCCCCAACCCCACGACCCCGACGTACGAGCGCTGTTGCGCATTGCGGTGGTGTGGAATATTCCTGTGGCCTGCAATCGCTCGAGTGCCGATTTTTTGGCCTCCTCGCCGCTATTGACCATGGTCTACAACCGACGCATTTCTGAGCACGTCAGCCTTTAGTCGTTCGGCTAGGAAAGTTTTACCAAGAGATCGCCAACCAGTTCTCGGCGGAGTTTCGCGTAGCCATTAGGGCTAAGTACTTTTGCTTCAGCCGGAAGACTCAGCAATAGGTGATTGATTTGTTGGTCACCATTTACGACTACGTCTAACTCCACCCGCCCGTCACCCAGATCAGTTTTTACTCCCAATTGGGCAGTAGTAGGCAAGTAACCAAGGTCGTCCTCGTTTATCGCCACCCGAACTTTGACCGAACGATCTTTGAGATCGAAAGATTCAGGGATTTCTAACTGAGGGGGAGGAAAAACCTTAGTGGTACCTAACTCAGTTCTAATCATACGGTCGACTCTGAAAGTTTTAGTCGCTTTTTCTTTTATGTCGCGTGCACTTAAATACCAATGACCCCATCGTGACCAAACCTGAAAGGGTAAAAGCTCACGAGCCACTGTCGCTTCTGAATCATCGTGAAGGTATTGGACTTTGATCGATACTTGTTGGGCTAAAGCCTGGCGAACAGTCGTCAAAGAAGGGGGAATCTCTGCCGGCAGGCGCAGCTCAATCGCCACTTCGGCCCGCAACTTGGCCACGGCACTGTCGAGATCTGGGGTTGGATTAGAAGCGATTGCTTGCATTGCTTGCCCAGCGATCAGTAGGCGTAAGGCCGAATCGCGGTCAGGGGGAGACGCAGCCAAGTCGCGCAGCCAATGGCTTTTTCTTGCCGTTATCGAAATCATTTCGTTTTCGTCAAGTAAAAAAACATCGGACTCACTAATCAAATTACCGCTACTGTCGCGGTAGTCCACAAATAACGCGATGCCTAGAGTGTCTCGTAAAGTTTCTTTATCGATTCCAGTTACGGTGCTGCACTCAGATAATGAAACCGAGTCTTGTTCTTCGACCATTCCAAGGACTGTCCGCAGTACTTCAAATTGCTGGTCTTTCGTAAGCCGACTCATGTCGTTTTCTCTATTACCGCAAATAAATGATCCTGGACCAAAGATTGCAGCGGGGGAGGAGAAACAATGCGAGCGTGTTCGCGAAACGCCAAAAGCCGAACGAGGGTCGACTGATAATGCCGGACTTTAAATTCAACCTCCCATATTTCGTCCAATTTACTGGTTACTTCACCTTGAAATTCGCTAATAAATGACGGCCCAAAATCTTGGTCAACCTCTACTCGGGCTATCAATAGCGGATCGTGGCCCCATGAGTTGGGGTCGAGATCAAAAGCCAGTTCCGAATTGAACCAATCTTGTACGACAAATGCTTCTACAGGCTTGATCCTAGATATCGTTCCACTAATTCGGTCAAGGCGATACCGTCGAAAAGCCTCGTTTTTGGGCTCCCAACCCGCTACGTACCACGAGTTACGCCACTTTCCCAAAGCCCACGGCTCAAGGGTGCGCAGAGTCTCTTCGTAAAGAAACTCAACTTTCTGGTGGTCAACCATGGCGTCTCGTAGAGTTGCGACTAAGGGATGCACCTGAACAACCATGTCGGCCTCTAAGTCGTTTACCCCCGTGCCAATCTGACCGTCTACGCCGTCAATACCATCAATTCGAATCATGCTGGCGGCCACAATTAGTGCTTGGCGCTCTTCTAAATTAAAAAATGGCGGGAGTAACCGATACAAACGATTCGACTCGTCGTATTCAGATTCGATTCCCCACTCGGTGGTTAAATCTTCTAGATCACGCCTAACTTTTCGCCGGAGAGTTTCCCACTCTGGCCCTTCACCAGTTAACCGCCCCTGTTGGTCGCGACTTTGTTCAGGATCGTAACCCTTTACGTTGGCGGTAATGTCGTCAATCGAAACACCGCTAGGTAATTTTTCTTTCAGGTACGCGGCTAGATTCAGTATTCGTTCTGCCGGAGTTGCCACTTTTGACTCTAAGATCACAATTGAGGCTCAACAATTACTTTCCCAATTGCTTGCCGGTCGGCTACCACTCGTAGCGCGGCAATAGTCTGGTCAAGAGGGAAGCGTTGGGAAACGACCGGGTGTATCTGGCCGGTAGCAAAAAGTTCGTGGAGTTCGGCGTTGTCGCGCGCTGCTGACTCGGGGTCGTTCTGGGCGAAACTGAAAATATCTAACCCCACGATAGTCATCCCTTTTAGCAAGACAAGGTTTAAGGGTATCCGAGGAATGGCTCCGGCCGCGAACCCTAAAACCACAAACCGACCCCCAAAGCTAGTGGCGCGCAGAGCAGCTTCTGAATAGTCGCCCCCCACCGGGTCGAGCACGATGTCAGTCCCGCGGCCGGTTATTTCTTTGATGCGGGTTTTTAAGTCCTCGGTTTCGTAATTGATAGTTGCTTCGGCGCCTTGAGCCACCGCGGCCGCGAGTTTTTCTTCGCTCGAAGCCGCTGCGATTACTCGACCTCCGAGCAAACTCGCGAGCTCAACTCCCGCCATCCCGACTCCACCACCCGCTCCGAGCACTACCACCCAATCGCGAGGCTTTATTTTGGCCACCGTCCGTAGCGCGTGATAGGCGGTGGCGTGGGCTACACCAAAAGCCGCCGCTTCAAGAAAAGTTGAACTATCAGCCATCGGGTGCAATACCGCAGCTGGCAGTAAGGCAAATTCGGCGAAGCCTCCAGCAAACGCACTACCGTAAACTCGGTCTCCCACTGAAAACGAGTCAATCCCTTCGCCACACTGAGTAATAACTCCCGCGAGTTCGCTGCCGGGGGTAAAGGGGAGCGGCATTGGTACTTGGTACTCGTTGGCAATGAGTAGCGAGTCGGCAAAGTTGACCGCCGCGGCCTGAACTTCAATCACTACCATCCCCGGTTCGGGGTAGGGGACGGCGGTTTCTTCTATCGTCACTACTTCGGGGGGTCCATACTGTCGACACACTGCAGATCGCATAGTGCTATCGTGCCACGCCGAGAACGCCCACGCCAAAGTTGCTAGTCTGAGTTTACTTAATACCGTAATGACAAAGGAGCACCGTGGTTAGTTCACGTTTTCGATTTTTTCTTGTTGGCGCAGTAGTAACTGCAGGTTTTCTCGTCGGTGCTAGCCCTGCTAGTGCGAATAGCGATTCGAGCCCACAAAAAATAACCTTTACCACTACAATCACTTCGACTGAAAGAGTGATCTATAACATCGGAGTGAATAACTCCATCACTTACGGATGGAACCGTTTAATCGGTACTGCCACCATTGATGGCGTACTAAGTGATATCGAGCTGCTCGGAAATGTTGATTACAAAGACAACGGGGGTCCATTTTACGGGTTCATTACCATCACTCAACCCGACGCCACTTTGGCCCTGCGAATGAACGGGAAAGCGGTTCCCTTTACGCACCGCGAATCGTACTCCTCGACACCCGAAACAAAATTTAAATCAAAACTCAAGGTGTTGGGTGGGTCAGGGCGATTTATCGAAGCCCGCGGTGCGGGGGCGTGGACAGGAGAACGCACCACTGAACTCGGAGGTGCAGTTTCAATGAGGGTGGTACTAAAAGTAAACGGGATTTCTGACTAGCGTTAGCGTTATTTAGGACATCCCGTAACTTCAGTATCAGTTTGTCCACTTGGTGCTGAGTCGGCACTCACCGGTCCGCCCGCAAAACGGGCTTTCATCCAATTGACCATGTCGGTCGCGGAAGTGGCGATCACTCCACTGTGGCTTTGGCCGGGGTAAACCCAGCGCTGCATGCCCTGCCCAAGGCCACAAAGTTTGGTGGTCAGTAACTGACTCGATACGGTTGGGATCTGCTCGTCGGCGCCCCCGTGAATGATTAACAAGGGGATGTCGTTAGTCGAGGTGAAGTTCTTAGGATCGTTGGCCAAGAAAAGTTTTTTCCATTCGGGAACACTAAACGGGTTGGCTAAGTTAGTTTCGTCGATCGATACCGCACCGAGAGTTTTCGATAAGTGATCAGAGCAGCCTTTATCTAATTCATCCAGTAACGCAATACCTTTTGGGGTTAATACTTTGTCAAGCGGGGCAGCCTTGTCGCCGTAAGCGGCGTTAAGACCGCCGGCGGACATGAGCAAGTAGTAGCGGTATTTACTGGTCTTTAAGTAGTCGTAGATCAGGTCGAACTGACTTGGGGGCGCTCCGGCTACCACTCCTTTGAGGTTGAGTTCGGGAGCGTATTTAGGCGCAATGTTGTGGGCGTACATTGCGGTTTGTCCACCCTGGGAGTGCCCCCATACAACATAGTTTTTGCTTACGTCTACTGACGGCAGTTGCTCGGCGGCACGCACGATATCAATAGTATTTTGCGCGGCCACAACTCCCGCAAGGTAGGGGTGCAGCCCCGGGGTTCCTTCACCTTGGTAATCGCTAGCAGTAATCACCCAGTTATTGGCGAGTAAGCCGTTGGCGAGTGAGTCGATCTTGCTCGGCTCTAGAGACGGTGCGCATTCGTCGGTCATTCCGTTAGTTCCGTGGCCCCAACTAACCACCGGGTAACCACTCTTGGGTGCGGCGGTTTTAGGAACGACTACTAACCCCGTTACTGCAGTTGCTTGGCCAGAAACAGTTTCCGATACGTACATAACTCGATAGACGGTTCCGTCAACACTAGGAGCAGCAACTTTTTGCGACTTGAGCAAGGTTCCGGCTTTTTTACCCGCTAGAGAAGGAGTTTTATAAAAAGCCGGCAATCCGTCGGGGGCGGGGGCGGCGTTGGCTAGACCCGGGGTAACACCAATTAGCAATGCGCCAAGGGCTATAAAAACAATTAGTGCTCGAGTGCGAAAAAAACTACGGCGACCCGTCAATTTGATCATTATCAGTTTCCCCCTCGGGATTTGGCACCAGCAGGTCTGCGGCCAAAGGCAAGTTATCACACCTAGGGTCTGCCACTCTCCGCCATGACCACGAATAACGCCCTTTTGTACCTAGCATTATTTGGACGCGAGTTTTTTGCGCACCCGCTGCCGGCTCGGAGCACTCATTAGTGCAGCGCCGGATTTGGTTATTTATTTGCGCCGTTACGTAATCGACACTGAGGATTAATCCTTGGGCCCGAAACACATCCAGCAAAGTTCGTCCCACTAATTCAGCCGCTACCGGTGATGGCCACGGCCACGGATCAGGGAATACTCGGTGCCAGTTGGGCGAATGGGGCCCTGGGGATCGCCACCCTAGGCGGACAAGCGCGCGCTCGTCGGCCACGGTGAGATGATCTTGTGCCGGATCCAAGTGGTAGTTGGACATGGCCTCTATTTGCAGTGCTCCCGACTCGTCGGACAAAACTTGCAAATAGCGATACGGACGGGCGGGTTGTCCGTTTTTAGCCGCTACTTCGCTGAGCTGAAGAATAAGAATGTGCTTTGCGCCGGTAACGCCGCGATCAATGGCATTGAGCAGCGTGTCGAAAAATGCCTCACTTGACTCAACGACTATTTTCTCATCGCTAAATGGGTCTCGGAAGATCTTGTCAATATCCATGAGTTAACTATTGCTTACGGGTGGGACATTCCCTGCCATTCCCTGACGTTCGTGTCAGGGAACTCAGTCTCAGGCGATGATATCGAATTTGCCCGCTTTGCCAAACGGCGACTTGAGCGCGCGAGTCGCAGATTTAGAAGATCAACTCGCGCGTTTACGGCGCTTGCTTGAGTTGCTGGCCGCTACGGTGCTCGAAGTTTTAGCCGACTGAATAACCGCCGCGCGGTAAGTGGCGAGCAGGAGTTCTCGCCGAGGAGAATCGATATTCGGATCGGCCGCTATGGCATCAGCCGCGGTTTTAGTTTCGGTTACATAACCCGCAGCTCGCAAAACCCAACCTAAGGGCAAGTTGCACGCGCGTTCAAGAGCCGCGAGATCATCGAATGATGGTGACGCGTCACCAGTTGACCAACGGCTGACCGTATTTTGTGCCACCCCTAACTTTTTGGCCAATTCGGTTTGGGTTAACCGCCCGCGGTACGCAGCACGAATTGCGTCACCGATCGCGTTGTTCTTAGCTTTAACGGTCGTCGTGATCATTTTTTAGTTCCTCCTCAGGGCGAGTAAAGACCTAGTCATCATAGACAACTAAAAGCCGAGAGGAGTTATTGAGAATGTCCCAGAGGGCCACTACGGTTTGGCTTTCATCATTGCAGTGGAGTTACTGGTAAGTAAGTAACTCGGTCGGAGGAGATTATGGGAAAGCGTCGTCAATCTAATTCTGGAACCTCTTCTGCCCCCGGCGACGATGACACGGAGGAGATTATTGAATTAGGTGACGTTATCTATTGGCTTAAAGACGGTGAAGTGTTTATGAAAGAAGCCGACGCACTTGACGTGGCCAAGTGGGGCGTCAACGGTACTGAGCGCTCGTAGGGAAGCCGGGCCGAGCGGGCAACCTGTGAGATTCCTGAGAAGCCCGCGCCTGCGGCCCGAAACGCTATGGGTGATAATGCGATTTCTCCATCAACGGCCCACCCCGGGCCGAGATGGGAGCAACATCATGAAAGCAAGCAAAGTAGTAACTGCAGTACTCGGAACGGTAATGGCCCTCGGACTTATGGTCGGAACTGCTTCGGCGAGCGATACCAAAACCAAGACTTACCCCCAGACTAATGGGACAGTCACTACGGCCACGGTTGTCACAACTCAGGGCCGAGGCGCTGATGCTGGCAAGACGGTTAGAACAGTAACGGTAACCAACAGTGGATCGAGTGAGTCCACCACAATTGTTTACAAAACCGATGCCAGCGTTCAAGGTGAAGGGTGTCCGCCAAAGGCACTTTGCTAGCGCATTTAAATTCACAGTCATCACGCACGCGTTGCCCGGGCTTAAGGCTCGGGCAACGTGCGTTTGTGCTTAGGGTTTTAAACTTCGGCGTTCGTGGTCCACAACTCCCGCTCATCGCCCATAGGGTCGAGTAATAGCGGGCGCTCAACATCAAATTGCTGAGTGGCGCGACGATCAAGATCGTAAACATCCCAGCCGGGGTTTCCGGTGCGGGCAAACGCAATCCACGCCGCGTGCATGGCGTCGGCTATGTCTTGGCGCTCGGGGCCGTCTCCGGTTATGACGCTTAAACCCGGACGGTCAAGGGCGTCCCACATAAAGGGCAACTCAAGGGCATGGCAACTACGCAGCGCTCCGTCAAAAGCAGGACTAGGCCAAGTAAAGAGGTACATAAACACTGGATGGTTATTTTTTGCCTCCGCCTCGGCTAAACGAATAGCTGGTATCCGAAACACTCGGTCGGTGGCAATAGCGGTGTATAGCTCACTCGTTGACGCCTCGGGCCGGTTGGCTTGATAAGTCGCTAGTGCGTCTTCAGTTTTATCGCCGAACACCGAACGCATAAGGGCTATTACCTCATCAAAGTCTATTTCTCCCACGCCGAGGTCAAACACGTGAAACAGCGTCATCTCGTCGGCAGTAGTTCCCACCATTACCGGTACATCTCCGGTTTTTCCCGCAGCAATTGCCGCTAAGGGCGATTCGGTCAGTACGGTTCCGTCGACCACCGGCATAAAAGGCATCTTGGCTCGCCCGTAGCGAGCAAGAACGTCCTTTTGTGATTCAAGAATGGCGTCTACTGGAGCGGCCTCAAGTTCGGCCACCGTGGTGATGCCGGCTCCTTCCAACACTCGGCGAGCAGTTTCAGTGGCTTCTTCGCGACTGGAAGTGAAACTGGCCGAACCCGATTGCACAATGGCTCGATGAAATAACCCTTGGGCTTTTGGCGTCCCGAGCAGTGTCCCCACGCTCATTGCGCCGGCAGATTCACCAAAGATAGTTACTTGGTTGGGGTCACCACCGAAGTTGGCAATGTTGTCGCGCACCCATTCAAGGGCGGCAATTTGGTCAAGCAGGCCCGCGTTGCCCGAACCGGCGAATTCTTTGCCGAAGATGTCTTCAAGGCACAAAAATCCGAACGCTCCGAGGCGATAATTAATAGTGACCACCACTACATCGCCGTGCTGGGCGAAGCGGGTTCCGTCGTAAATCGGACTTGACCCGGCACCGTTGACAAAAGCGCCTCCGTGGATCCACACCATTACTGGGCGTTCAGCGTCGTCAAGACCAGGGGAGTAAACGTTGAGAGTGAGACAAGTCGCTTCATCAAACTCGAGTGGGGGGGCGCCGAGCGATTGTTCGAGGGGTGATTCGAGCTGCGGGGCTACGGGGCTGGGCTTAGTGGCAGGACGAACGTGTTCAAAGGTTGCCACTGGCTTTGGGGCCCGAAACCGGTTTGGACCCACGGGCGGAGCGGCAAAAGGAATACCAAAGAATTGATAGATATCTTCGCGTAACAAACCACTCACTTTTCCTGCGGTGGTATCAACGATTGGTTCAACTGAGTCAGATTCGCCCACGAGATGCTCCTGTTCTTTGCCCCTCCCATACTGAAGGGTGGATACCAGTAACGATAGCGGCATTACCCCGATTGGCGCAGATGACCCACTAGTCCTGAGGCCCTAAGGGCGGGGGTTTCAATAGCCATGCGTAGCGCGGCCTCCGAAGCGACCACACTCACGTGGGCCCGAGCCCGAGTGATGCCGGTGTAGAGCAACTCTCTCGCCAGCACCCGAGCGGGGGGATCAGGCAGGCAAACCACCACTCGGTCGAACTCCGATCCTTGAGTTTTATGGATCGTGCTGGCCCACCAAGTGGTGTGTTCGCCGAGTTGGGAAGAGTTGAATCGGCGCAGTTCCCCGTCTTGAGCAAAAATAACTTTTAGTTCGTCTAGACCCCGAGCCGAGTTGGACTGGCTGACCACCAAACCCGTGTCGCCGTTGAATAGGTTATTGAGATAATCGTTATGGGTAATCATTATCGGCCGACCGGCGTACCACGGCCGATCGGCACCACAATCCAAAATTGTGTTTAGCAATTCATTTTGGATTTTATCAGTCCAGTAATGCACGCCAAACTTTCCGTAGCGAGTGGCACACACCACGTTGTGCTCAATACTTTTCTCTAGCGCTTCTTCCGCGTTACCCGCTTTAGCAGCATTCACTACTTGGGTGGCCGCGACGATAGTTTCTTGCTCTACTCGAGCCGTATCGTCAGGGTTACTCGGGTCTATCCAGACAACATCGTCGTGCCCGGCCCGCAAGCAACCGAGAACGGCTTCGGTTTCACCGGCGTCAACCAGTTGCGACAATTCGGCAATGCCCGATTCGGCGCTAAAGCGGTGATTGCGTTTTAGCGTTACCGTGCAATCGGCCAAAGCGGCATTGACAGCTCCCGAGTCAGGGTCGGGAGTGGTGGCGGTAACGATGTCGCCTAACACCGCCCCCGCTTCAACGCTGGCAAGTTGTGATGGGTCGCCGACTAGTACCACCGAAGCGTTGGGCGAGAGGGCAGTAAAGAGTTGAGTCATGAGCGCGAGTTGCACCATCGAGGCCTCGTCAACCACTACTAAATCGAAAGGCAGTGGGTTGTCAGCGTTAAAGCGGGCGGGGTGTTGCGGAGTGATATTGAGCAACCGATGCAAAGTGGTGGCCTTGATTTCTCCGTCGGAGAGGGCTTCGGTCATGCGAGCGGCGGCTTTGCCCGTCGGGGCCGCCAGGGCAATCGCTCGCGGGCGACCGCCATCGAGTATTCGGCTGGCCTTCAACAAACGATTGATAGTGAAAGTTTTCCCCGTACCCGGCCCACCGGCAATAACGGTCAAGCGACCAGTAAGCGCGCGCCGTACTGCTTCGCGCTGATAATCGATTTCTCCGGTGGGTTTTCCGTAGATCTCATCAAGAGTTTTTTCAATCTCGGATTCGTCAACGTTAATTCTTTCTGACCCGCTACGATCTAATAAAAAATCTGCCAGTTTCAATTCGTAGTCGTAATAGCGATCAAGATAAAGACGAACACCATCAAAGACCAGCGGCACGAGTGCTTCTCCAGAGGCAACTACTACCGTCTCGCTCGGCTCTACTACCCGTACTGCGGGGCTGGCGGTTAACACCGCTCGCCATTTTTCTGGCGTCGGCCACGAAAGGGCTTTGGCGGTATCGGACAAGTCGATGTCGGCGTAGGCGTCGTCGACGAGAACGCACACGTGACCTTCGCGTACGGCGCGCGTAGCCAGCGCCGCGCCGAGAATAATCTCTGGCTCGAGCCCAGTAATGAGTCGAGCGAGGCTGCCGGCCGCGTGAATATCGATGGGCTCGAATACCCCCGCGGCTACGAACGGTTCCAGAGATTGGGCTGACTTAGGTACAGCAATGTCTGTGGTCATTTCCCACCGCCTACGGCGCTTGAGTTCCCGGCCAATAAATTGCTAGCCGCCACCACTAACGCCGACGGTATTTTCCACGAGAACACACCGTTGGGTTGGCCATTTTCTTTGGGCGTTTCGGGACCTTCCATGCCCCGAACGAATAAATACGCCGCTCCCCCTAAGTTGACCTCGGGGTCGTAGTTTGCGAGGCGACCGTTGAGGTAGCGGTGCAACGCGACTGAATACAAAAGCGCCTGCAGCGGGTAGTGGTGCTTCGCCATTTCTAGGGCTAATAAATCAGGGTGGTAGTCCTGCGCCGTCATGGGCTGGCCGGGCTTGTTGAGGCCATTGGTTTTGTAGTCACTAATAACGAAGCGTTCGGGGCCACCGTCGGTGGACACCCTAAAAACCGCATCGATTGAACCGGTGAGGTGGCCCTCAAGCGAGACGTTAAATATCCCTGCCGCGAGTTTTTCCGCCCACGGTCTCAGCGGGTCGTCGGGAGCAAGATGGTCAAGACATAATCCCCCCAAGTCGCGGTCGGTAGCAATAGATTTACCGTCACCAAGGCGCAATTCAAAGTTAAGTTCGGCCAGGTAGTCCTTGCGGGCTATTTCTTTGAGAGTGCGATTATCCAGTAGTGGTCCTAGTGGGCTTTCTAGTGATTTGATTAGTCCGGCAGTTAGCTTGTCGATAGTTTCACTTGGTTCTTTATCACCCCAGCGGGTTTCAATGCGGGCCCGCAACTCTTCTTTTACGTTGGGGGCACAAAAATCGAGATCGTCGAGTACTTGGTGGACCAAAGTCCCAAACTCAGCCCCTTTAGGTAGCGACCCCAGCGGGAGTTGACTGGCTTCAGGTTCATCGGTTTCGGGCTGCACTACCGGTTCGTCCGCCGCGCCCCTGTCGCCTAAAGATTCGTCGGTGGCTGCAGGGGTACTGAAAGCTCCGTGCGGGTCGCGATTACTGATCTTGCTAAACGACCACCGCTCTTTAGTGATCTTCAGGTCCCGTCCAAAAGGAGCTACGACCAAGTCTGAGGCGGCGGGAGTTGTCAGTGGGTCAACCCACAAGTCGGCTGGTGGAGTTACCAACCCAGGGGTTGTTACCGCTAACGCTCCAGCCGAAGCGGTGACTTGCGGAGCGAAAGCGGCCGTGATCTCGTCGTCGTAGGACAGTTTTTCGGTGCCGGCCATCAGCAACGCCGCCAGCGACGACGTCATTCTGTTTTTGGTGGGCGACCACCAGATAATGCATAAATGCTGGGCTCGAGTTAGCGCCACGTAGGCCAATCTCGACTGTTCCCCCTTGGCTTCGGCTTTTGCCTGATCCATTCGCTCTTTCGAAGATTTACTATCCGGCCACTCGCATTCATTCGCGATATCGAAAGTGCGCTCTTGAACATCGGCATCTACGTAGATGCATTCTTCTTTTTTGGCCAGGCTTGGCCTTCCTCGCCACAGAGTCGGCACCAGTACGACCGGAAACTCCAATCCTTTAGCCCCATGAATCGTCATGACCTGAACCGCTTCGTCTTCGGACTCAACTCGGCGAGCAAAAATATCGGGGTCACTCGGGTCATCTTTATTTTCGTCTACTAACTCCGAAAGCGTATGACTTAATTGTGCAGTGCTTAAGCCTTGGCGCGATAGTTCGGCTTGTAGCAATTCTCCGACGTGTTCTAAGTCGGTTAAATCTCGGTATCCTGATTCTCGACCCAATACCCGCTCGGCGATTTTACTGTCGCGCCAAATTTGTGCACAAAACTCAGTTACGCCGTGGCTGATCAGCGTTGTTTCCCACTGGTTAAGAAGTTTTTGCACTTCGGCGAGTTCTTCGTCGGTTGCCACCGCTAGTTTCTCGGCGCTCCAACCAAAAAACCAAGTGCGGGCCGCGGCTCGAGCCCGAGTGGGGTCGGTGGGGTCGAGTAGAGCCGCTAATAACTCTTGCCACTGCTGGCACGCATCCGAATCTAAAACGTTGGCCCCTCGCGCCACTACCGCCGGTATTCCGTTAGCGATGAGTTCACTTTGTATCGCCACGGCATCTTCGTTGCGGTGCACCAAAACAGCAATATCTGCCGGACGTAAAGCCCGATAACCATCGTCCACTCGGTTGGGTATTTCACTCGTTGCGAGCAACTCGCGCGTTTGGCTAACTAGGTCTTTGTTAATTGCTGCCGCCGCCGCGTCGGTTTGTACTACTTTACCTGTGCGCTCAATGTCTTCCCTCGCCATAATCCTCACTTCAACCGGCGCTCGTTCGGGCGCAGAAGTGGTA
>SHUY01000088.1 GCA_009694435.1 Acidimicrobiia bacterium
AGCAACAAGGGCGAGTGGTTGCCCCAGTCCCATTAGCCGCTACCACCGTTAGCGGAGCTTTAGCTATTAGCGAATTTGGCACTGATGCTCAAAAAGAACGAATTCTTCCGGGAGTGGTAAAGGGGGAGATTATCTTGAGCGCGGCTCTGGCCGAGATTGGTGTTAACGATCCTTTGAATCCTCAAGTACAAGCCACTTTTGTTCTTGATCGGTGGTCACTCTCGGGAACTAAATTTGCGGTCCCGGCCGGAATGCAAGCCGGCACCTTAGTGGTCCCCGCGCGCACTCCCGACGGAGTGGCGGTATTTTTGGTCGACACTGACGATCCGTCGTTGTCGCGGGTCAGTGCGTTCACTACCGATCGTTCTCAGGTCGCCCACGTGACTTTTTTTGATTCTCCCGCCGAGATGCTGGGTAATGGTGGACATCCCGGAGAGCGAATAGTCCAGTGGATTCTTGATCGCTCGATTATTAGTCTGTGTGCAATTCAAATTGGAGTGTGCGAGGCCGCGGTAAAAATGGCGGCAAATTACACGTCTGCCCGAGAACAATTCGGCCGGCCGCTCTCGGCTTTTCAAGCCACTCAGGTTAGAGCGGCGGATGCCTACATTGATACTGAAGCAATACGAGTTACCACTCTTTTGGCGGCTTGGAAAGCTGATGCTGGCCAAGAAATAACTGCCGATGCGCTCGTCGCCAAGTGGTGGGCGGCCGAAGCTGGTCAACGAGTAGTCCACGCGGTGCAGCATCTTCACGGTGGGGTGGGGGCCGACATTGAGTACCCCGTGCATCGTTATTTCTTGTGGGGAAAGCAGATCGAGGACACTCTTGGGGGAGCAAACGCCACATTAGAAAGCCTCGGTCGCGTGCTGGCGAAGATGGGGGTTTGACGTGAGTCTCGCTTACGAAGATGTTTCAGTAGGTGACCAGTTGCCAACTCTTAACGTTCCTTTGACCCGCACCTTAATTACTGCTGCGGCAATCGCTTCTCGTGATTATCAAGATGTCCATCATGATCCTGGCCTTGCGATCGAACGCGGATCACCCGATACTTTTATGAATATTCTCACCACTAACGGTTTTGTTGGCCGTTTCGTCACCGATTGGGCGGGTTCTAACGCACTGCTGCGATCGGTAAAATTTCGTCTGGGGTCACCTAATTATCCGGGCGACACGATGGTGATGACTGGTGAAGTTCTAAGTAAGGACAACGGAATCGTAGAAGTATCAGTAAAGGGTTCCAATAATATCGGCGATCATGTCGTAGGTACCGTTCGGCTTGAACTTCCTATTTCCGGCCAATCCAAGTGAGCGAGCAAAATCGATTAAAAGATGCGGGTGCGATTGTCGGTATTGGGGCCACTGAATTTTCGAAAGAGTCAGGACGGTCTGATTTACAACTAGCGATTGAGGCGTGCGAGGCGGCTATTTTTGAAGCGGGATTAGAACCCAGCCAGATTGACGGCATGGTTACTTTCACGGCGGAGACTAACCCCGAAATAGAAATCGCTAAAAATTTAAGTATCGGTGAGTTGTCATTTTTCTCTCGTATTCATCACGGCGGGGGGGCGGCTTGCGGAACAATCCAACAAGCAGTTATGGCGGTTAATGCCGGTGTGGCTGATTATGTGGTTTGTTACCGTGCCTTCAACGAACGCTCGGGTCATAGATTTGGCACCGGAGTTCAAGATAGACCCATGGCCGCTAACGCCGAAAGTGCTCACTTCGCCTGGTATGCACCACCAGGTTTATTAACTCCAGCCCAGTGGGTGGCGATGTTCGCCACTCGCTATATGCATGAATACGGTGCGACTAGTGAAGACTTTGGTCGGATTGCTGTAGCCGATCGACGCCATGCCGCCAATAATCCTAAGGCTTGGTTCTATAACCAGCCCATAACTTTAGAAGACCATCAAAATAGTCGTTGGATTGTTGAACCACTCCACCTGCTTGACTGCTGCCAAGAAAGTGATGGAGGTCAAGCAATTGTCGTCACTACCCCCGAACGAGCGCGTGATCTAAAACAAACTCCAGTTATCGTGCGCGCTTCAGCCCAAGGCGCGGGTACCGATCAAGAGATGATGACGAGTTATTACCGTCAAGAGATGGCGGCTTTGCCCGAAATGGGGTTAATCGCTCGCCAACTCTGGAACACCACCGGGCTAGGTCCTCGCGATATGCAAGCGGCTATTATTTACGATCACTTCACTCCGTTAGCACTGCCCCAGCTAGAGGAGTTCGGATTTTGTGGACGCGGTGAAGCCAAAGACTTTATACGCGACGGAAATATTGAACTCGGTGGAAATCTTCCCATCAATACCAACGGTGGTCAGCTCGGAGAGGCTTATATCCACGGGATGAACGGTGTTGCGGAAGGGGTGCGCCTAGTGCGAGGAACTTCGACTAATCAACCCCCCGATGTAGAAAATGTCCTAGTGACCGCCGGAACTATGGTGCCGACAAGTGCTTTGATCTTGGGCAAAGATTCTTAAAGTAGCGAGTTTGATCTATAGCGCCCGTGCGGCCAAATGCCCATCGTAAACCGCCCTGTCAACGGGACGAACCGCGACCGCATCACCAATTCTCACTACGGAGCACTCAGCGGCTAATTCCAGCGCTAGATAGAGATCCTCCTCGGGAAGACCGTGGGTGACAATAACCACGGTGTCTATGTCGGAGATAGTTTCGAATTGACGAGAGTGAACATCAACGATGGTTACGTCATGGTTGCCTATTGCCACCATGGCGTTATTGGGCCGCCAAATCATTCCGGCCTGAACCGCGCGAGGCAAAATCGCGGCCTGGGTTTCTCCATCAAGGGCGATAGGTAGGGGCAGGGGAGTGACACAGGTAGAAAATTTTTGGTTGACGGCCAACATTTCACCCAATCCGATAGCGGCGGCATGGCCAAGAGCGTCGAGGATAACTATTCGCTCACCTAAAGAGTCAGGACTTTCTAGTAAACGAGTTAACGCTTCTACGTGATCAATTACCCAGTCCGATTCAGATCCGGGAACGGGCATCGGGTGATAAGCCGACCGCCCAAATTTAGTCGCACGTCCGCCAGTGGCAACAATGATTGCCTCGGGTGCTAAAGCGAGCACTGATTCAACGCACGCCGGAGTTCCGAGTCGCACATCAACTCCTAAACGCTCACATTCGTCTATACGCCACTGCGCGATCTCCCAAATCTCTTTCCGACCGGGCAGTTCGGCGGCCCAACGAAGAGCTCCTCCTAGTTGATCATTTTGCTCTAAGAGAACAACCTGGTGGCCTCTCGTGGCCGCAGTTGCTGCGGCCTCGAGTCCACCGGGCCCGCCGCCAATTACCACTACTCGTTTCGAAGTTGCTGCTAACCCCAATGTCCCTAGCCCGAGGTCGTCTTCTCGGCCTACTGCGGGATTCTGCACGCAGTTAATAGGCATTGACTGCAACAGGTTCCCGTAGCACGATGCGTTTATTCCGGTGCATTTACGAATTTGTTGCTCTCTATTTTCTGCCGCCTTATTTACCCACTCAGGGTCAGCGATTAGCGCGCGCACAAGAGTAATACCGTCGGCTTCGTGACGTTCAATGACGCCATCGGCTTCTTCGGGAGTGATAATGCGGTGAACGGCAAATACTGGAGTATCTGGGACTGACTTTTTTATAGTGTGGGCGGCATAAACCCCAAGTAGATGGGGGGAATAATTAGTCCGAACCATTCCCACGCCCCCTATTCCAACACTTACATTGAAATAATCAGACAAGTTTTCGTACCCCATGGCTATGTCCGCGCAGTCATCTGCGCTTAGGCCGGGTCCGTGTCGCTGCTCGTCGTCTCCGGCCAGCCTCATGCCGACAATAATTTCGTCGCCAACCGCTTCTCGCACTGCTCGCATGATCTCAGAACCTAAACGCATCCGATTTTCTAGGCTTCCGCCGTAAGCATCAGACCGAAAATTGAATTTAGGCGACAAAAATTGGTGCAAAAGGTATCCGTGAGCACTTTGTATCTCAATCCCATCGAATCCACCCGCTACAGCATTCTGGGCGCACACTACGTGAGCATCGATCACCGCTCGTATATCTTTCTTATCCATGGCTTTTGGTGCTTCGGAATAGTCGGGCGAAACCGATGGACCAATTGCAACTTGCTTAGACCAATTACCCAAACTCATCGCCCCCGAATGAGTGAGTTGTAGCAAAACCTTTGCCCCGTGCTCGTGCACTTGAGCCGTGAGCTGCTCATAATGGGGTATGCACTGGGGATCCCAACCGTTGGCGTTATTGGGCATTTTGTAAGCCGTATCGGCGGATACTGCGGTTTCACCCGCTATCACCGCCGCCACTCCGCCTTGGGCCCGATCGGCTAAATAGCGACCGTATCGACGGCCGTAGTAGCCCGGCTCACCCCACACTGGATTGGGCTCAGTGAACATCGTGAAGTGTGCTCCGAAAATTATCCGATTACGAAATTCGCTACGACCAACATAAATAGGCTGGAATATATTCTCAAAACTCATAGGGCAAGTCTACTTAGACGACCCTGTTCAGAAAAAATATTAGTTAGATGTATGCGATCATTTTCACTCATAGGCTGCAATGGCTGATTACGCTTTGGCCGCCACCATATTTGGTCGTTCCCTTGCCAATATTGTTGCCGCAGTTGTTTTTTTAATATTTTTTTAGTTTCCGTTACTGGTAATGACCCGGTGATTCGAACGTAGCGTGGAGACCATTTAGTTCCGAGGTCGCCTTGTTGTTCAAGAAACTCATCTAGCATGAGTGGAGTTAGGTCACTATCCGACCTTAACTCCAACGCCGCCATTACTTGATCACCAACTTCTTCGTCCGGCACGGCGTACACCGCAGCCAAAACTACGGCTGGGTGGCGAGCCAAAATGCGCTCAATGGGGGCGGCGGAAAAGTTTTCTCCGTCAACTCGTAGCCATTCAAAGTCGCGTCCAGCAAAATAGAAATAGCCCTGATCGTCTCGATAGCCTAAATCCCCAGTCCAGTACCACCCGCTACGGATGCGCGCAGCGTTAGCGCCATCATTTTTGTAGTAACCCTCAAAACCCGCGGCACCATCGCGATTGACTATTTCTCCAATGGCTTCTTCGGAATTAAGTAAATGCCCGTGATTATCAAATAATGCTGGGGGGCATTCTTCTTTAGTTTCGGGGTTGATAATTGCAGTGCCAGGTCCCGATATTCCCAGTGCCCCTTCGGGCGTGTCGGGCGTGCGAGCGATGGTTGCTCCGCCCTCGGTAGACCCGTAGCCGTCCATTACTGCACAGCCAAAGCGGTCAGAAAATCGCGTGATGTCACGATCGGCTGCTTCGTTACCAAAAACGCGAGTGAGAGTGTTGTCGGCGTCATTAGGCATTTCGGGAGTAGCAAGAATGTAAGACAGTGGCTTACCGACGTAGTTGAAGTAAGTGACCCCGTAGCGGCGCACGTCGGGGAGAAAACCTGAGGCCGAAAATTTTCGACGTAAAGCGGTGGTAGCACCAGTGATAACCCAAGGAGCAAAAGCAGTGATAATCGCGTTGGAGTGGAATAAGGGCATGCACTGGTAAATGACGTCGTCAATAGCAAGTGATTGAATAGCTACCAAACTGGTACTTGCTCCTACTAATCGATTTTGTGAGAGAACGCAGGCTTTAGGTGCCCCACTGGTTCCTGAAGTGAATAACAAGAGAAAAATGCCATTATCCGAAGCCGTTTGGTCATCATTACCTAAGGATGAATTTTCATAAGGAGACAATTCATCTTTGTATGATTCCTGATCAATAATTAAAATTTGGT